>CAXUBM010000337.1:0-2970 GCA_964249235.1 uncultured Acetobacteraceae bacterium
CTCGACGACATCGTCTATCGCTCCGGCCAGGTCATGCGCCCGGTCTTCGAGCGCGCCCGACGGGCACGCCCCAGGATCGTCTATGCCGAAGGTGAAGACGAGCGCACACTCCGCGCCGTCCAAAGCGTCGTCGACGAAGGTCTCGCCCAACCCGTCCTTATCGGCCGCCAGAAAATCATCGCCGAGAAATGCCACACCCTCGGCCTTCGCCTGCGCGTCGGCGCCGACATCGAGATCCTCCACCCCGAAGCCGACGAAGCACTCTTCGCCCCCCTCATCCGGTCCTACAGCCAGCTCGTCGAACGCCGCGGCACGCCCCCCGACGCGGCCGAGCGCGCCTTCCACCGCCGCCCCACCGTCGCCGCCGCCATGCTGCTCCAATCCGGCCACGTCGACGCCGCCCTCGTCGGCGGCCTGGGCTCCTGGTGGCCGCAGATGCAGAACGTCCTGCCGATCATCCCGCGCCTGCAGCGCGCCGACCGCGTCTACGCCCTGTCCGGCCTGATCCAGGGCAACGGCGCGCTGTTCTTCTGCGACACCCACCTCCTGCTCGATCCCACGCCCGAGCAGATCTGCGAGATGACGATCATGGCCGCCGACGAGGTCCGCATGTTCGGCATGCAGCCGCGCGCCGCCCTGCTGTCGCATTCCAGCTTCGGCATGAGCAACTCGCCATCGGCCCGCAAGATGCGCGCCGCCCTCGCCCTGATCCGTGCGCAGAACCCCGATTTCGAGGTCGACGGCGAGATGCAGGCCGACCAGGCGCTCAGCGAGGCGCTCCGCCTGCGCAACGCGCCCTCCACCACCCTGACCGGCACCGCCAACCTGCTCGTCATGCCGACGCTGGAGGCCGCCAACATCAGCTTCAACCTGCTCAAGGCGGCGGCAGAGGGCCTGCAGCTCGGCCCCATGCTGCTCGGCATGTCCAAGCCCATCCACGTCCTCGTCCAGTCCGTCACCGCCCGCGGCATCCTCAACCTGACCGCGGTGGCCGCCCAGCAAGCCGGCGGCACCGGACGTCGCTCCACCCCGCTCGCCGCCGATTAGATAGGCGAGGGGCTCCGCCCCTCGACCCCGGCCGGGGGCCCGCCCCCGGCCCCAGGCTGATAGCGGAGAGTCGCCTCGCTGACATGACTAGGGCGCCGTACTCTCATAGGCGCCGGTATCGTAGCCATGAACTTGGGGACGCATCGTTCCAACGATGTCCGTCGTCGGCTCGAGATCCGATGTCGCAGCGCCTCGCGCCGGCGAAATCGGTGTGAGCGAGAAGTCGCCTGAGCTGGCGTTGGTGAAAAGCGGGTTCGCGAACAGATCATGAGCGCCAGTCGCAGCCACGCTGCTCTGGATTTCCTCACTGCTCGACAGGCTTGTGCTATTATAGAGGACACCGTAGTCCTCGAGCACTGTTGCCGCATTCCCGGTGTTTGCGAACCACGGCTTGCTCGTCGACCCCGTCCACATGATGTTATCGAGAAACTTGATGTCGGCCCCATTATAGGAAAACATCTGGCCAAGGTTGTTGCTCGGGGTGAGGTTATTCTGATAGGCCGTGTTCGCAACGATATCGACGTGCTGACTGCTGAAGGCGTTGATGCCCGAACCGCCGTTGAGGTAGACGACGTTGTTGCCAACAAACGTCCTTCCGTTGTACGCGACACCGCTGGTCTGGGTTTTCTTGTTGTCATCTATGATGATGCCGTTGCCATCGGTGATCGTTCCAGCGGGGCTTGACCCATTCGTCGGAACCATTTGCTGGTTTGAGTGGGCCACGTTGTTCATGACGTAGTTCTTGTAGGACGTGACGGTGTCTGAGTCGGTCAGCTCCCACAGGCTGATGCCGCTTTGTCCATAGGGCGACCAGTTCGCATTGCCGTAGACCGTGTTGTTGCTGACCGTCACGTAGTCGGCGTAATCAACCTCGATCCCGCTTCCAGACTCATCATGAACGATGTTGTCGAAAAATATCAGGTGGTTTGGTGGCGTCGTCCCATGAACGTAGCACGTCGTGTTCGTTTTCTTGCAGGGCAGACCGGACGTGCTTTCGCAAAATGGCTGTCCATCTCCATAGTTGCAGGACAACACCTCGACCTGAATTCCGTTTCCCGCCGTCCGATAGCTCGGATCGGAAGCCGCGGCGTTGGCTTGAGAGATCGTGACCGATCGGGCGTTGCCGACGATCTCGAAGCCTTCAACGGTGATGTATGAGGCGTCGATGTGAAAACCTTGCCAGCTGCTGCTCGTGTCGATCACAGGACGAGTTGCTGAATACGCCGTATAGGTGATCGGAGATGAAGCCGTGCCCGACTGAAGGATCTCGACCACGTCACAACCTTGGCAGGGCGCTGTGTAAGTCCCCGCCATGACGTAGACCGTGTCGCCCGGCTGAGTGGCGTTCGCCGCGGTCTGGAGTGTCAGGAACGGCGACGCCGTCGACGTTCCGCTGTTCGAGTCCGACCCGCTCGTCGAGACGTAATAGGATGTTGCGCAAGCGGAGCTCGTCCAGCAAAGGCCAGCCAACACACGTGCGGCGACTCGGAAGCCGTTCACGGCTCGGAATCTCAGCGCCAGCGCCGTCATCATCCGCTTCCTTTACGATCAAGATGTTCGTTTTCTTCCAGAGCGCCTCGCCCGCGCGACATCGTAACGATAACGAAACATTCTGCAAGAGCCCTTCTGAACCGCGCGGCCAGGTCACGCCTCGCGGGAATGCGTGCAACGGCGAGCAGTTCGTGCACCCGCTTCGGCGACATCGCCGACAGCCGTCCCGACGACGCCTCACCTTCCGCAGCGCGCTCGCCGCCGCGGGCGTCGCGCGAGAGCGTGCTGCGCACGACGTCCCCGGACCGCCCTGCTGAGGCTGCAGCCGCGTCGAGCGGTCGAGCCGCTCTCGACACCGCCGTCGCCTTCGCCTCGGACGGATGCCGCTCGGCGGCGCGCGCCGGCCTCCCGAGCCGCCGCAGCCCCCGAGCC
>CAXUBM010000338.1:0-2961 GCA_964249235.1 uncultured Acetobacteraceae bacterium
GTTCACCACCCTTCGCCTATCCACGCGCGCCCGCCCGCGTCAACCGTCGCGTCGGCCCCCGCCTCATCCCGACGCGCCCGTTGGCGCGACCCCGCCCGGATGCGATAAGCGCGCCCATGCGGATTCTCCACCACCTCCCCCTTTCGCCCTTTGCCCGCAAGATCCGCCTCGTGCTCAACGAGAAACGCCTTCCCTTCGAGCCGAAGGTGGAGCGCGTCTGGGAGCGCCGCGTCGAGTTCCTCGAGATCAACCCCGCCGGCACCGTCCCCGTCCTGGTCGAGGACAACGGCCTCGTCATCCCCGACAGCACCGTGATCGGCGAGTATCTCGAGGAGATCTACCCCGACGTTCCCCTGCTCGGCCGCACCTCCGCCGAGCGCGTCGAGATCCGCCGCCTCGTCGCCTGGTTCGACGGCAAGTTCGACCAGGAGGTCACCCGCAACCTCCTGGGCGAGAAGCAGATGAAGCGCCTGATGGGCCGCGGCGAACCCGACGCCGCCGCGCTTCGCGCCGGCTACGCCAACCTCAAGTTCCACATGGAATATCTCGGCTGGCTGTCGGAGACCCGCAAATGGCTCGCCGGCTCCGCCCTGTCGCTGGCCGACTTCGCCGCCGCCGCCCACCTCTCCTCGCTCGACTTCATCGGCGACCTCGACTGGTCCCTCTCCCCGGCCGCCAAGGACTGGTACGCCCGAATGAAATCCCGCCCCTGCTTCCGCGCCGTCCTCGCCGACCGCGTCACCGGCATCACACCCCCCGACCACTACGCCGACCTCGACTTCTAAGCCGCAGGGCTCCGCCCCGCACCCCGCTGGGGCCAGCGGCCCCAGACCCGCCGAACTTGGCAGATACGCATCTCCAGGACAGCGAACGAGTGGCAACTCGTTTTGACTAACCAGTGGAAAGTCGTTGTGACCATGGTATAACGCCTCTCGGAGGCGGGGCGATCAATGCGCAAACTGATTGGTCCAACGACCTTTCTGCTTCTGGCGCTTTCATGCGCCGGCCATGCCGCTTCACCCTGCGACCCCGACCTCATCCCCGCCGGCGAACCCAACCAGTATAGGCCGCGATCGCCCGGCCTGTGCGAAGGGCTCTACGCGTCGCGTGTCGCGGCACCGCCGATCGAACTGGTGTCGTTCACGCGTGGCAGCATCCCGGCTGCGGCGTCCCGGCTCGACCTCTCCGTTCCGGTCCCGGCCGGGCTGGCCAGCGTTCGTCTGCGCGGCACCGGGATCCCGAACGGTCTCTATTACCGCCTGGACGCCGAGATCTCGCCGGGACAGGTGCTGCGTTGGTCTGCCGGCGGCGTTCTCGGTCCGCTCGGCATCCAACTCGTCGACATCGGCTTGTTCGCCTTCGCCGACGATGCGACCGGAACGCCCGTCTACTATCCGGTAGATATCGAAAGCACGGTGTCCGAACCCAGTGTCAGCGTCGCCGAGTTCAGGACCGCCGATCTCGCCGACGACCTGCGCTGGCGTTTCGTCCCCAACAACGGCGCGAACTCCAGCATCTCCTGGCACGACGCCGACTCCGACAACGATCGCCTGAAAGTGGCGCTTCCACCCGGATCAGGCCTGCTCGAGGTCGGCTGGTCCGACCAGCAGTCGGGTCAACCAAGGCTGGCATCCTTTCAGATCGGCGGTTAGGCCAGATGCTGGAGCGCAACCATTCCAGGTCCCGCGATCTGACCAGCAAGCAGCGCACTCCCCTCTGGCACAGCGCGCATCACCGACTTCGTCGCCTGACGCTGATCCGTTACGTCTTTCCATTCACCCTTCTCCTGATCAGCGGATTCTGCGTGCTCGGGCTGTGTTCGCCGCCTTCCGTGCGGCTGACCGGCACGCTGGTCGTACGTTCGGTCAGGCTGCAGCTCGATCCGACGTCGGCGGCCGGGTTAACGGCCGATGTAGACCTCCCCTTGGCGGCCAGTGCGCGAGTTCCAACGCAAGCTCGGGCGCAGATCGACGCTGTCAATCAAGTGATACCCTCCGGGCCCACGCCGCTGAACGGCTCCACCGTGCGCCTCACCTCCTCGTCTCTGAGATTGACAGGGCTCACGCTCGCGCGCGGCGGCAACTTGCGCATCACGCTGGCGCGCTTCAGCCACCTGCTCCGGATCGAGGCGGGCGGCGGCGCCAGCTTCACGTTCGCGACCGGGACCGACGGCACCGACGAGATCCGGTCCGGCGCCTCGTGGTGGCGATCCGACGATGGCTCGGTCACGTTGCGGAGCAATCCAACCAGTCCGGTTCCGATGACCCTCAAGGCCCGGCTGACCGACCAGATCCCCGTCGTCAATGCGGACAGTGACGATGAGCCGCCGCTGATGATCGCCGACATCCGGATCACCGATCTACGGTTCGGTCGCGATCAGGTCGCCGCCAACGCCGAACCATTCGTCTCCTCGATCGCCAGCGGGCAGCTGACGCCGCTGGCGACGGGCGAGACCAGGACGCTCGGAGCGGGCGCACCGCTCGCGATGACCGGCTTCAAGGGCGCGCTGGTCGATCTCGAGCTTGGCCGCGACGGGTTGCACCTGGCCTTCGCCGGCCAAGTGAGCAAAGTGTCGCTCGGTCCCGCCGGCTTCGCGCAGGACGTGACTCCGTCCTGGTTCGACGTCCTGTCGCATACAGCCTGGGTCCAGGCCTTGTTCGCGGCCCTCCTGTCAATGAACTGCGCGCTCGCGGCGCTGCTCTTCGTCGAGGTCAAGAATGGCGGCGAGGTAAAGCGGTGAGGCGCAACCGGCGTTGGCTGCTGGCCGGCTTGCTGCCGGCCGCACTGGCGCGGGCACAGGACGCCGGCGAACCGGCGGGTGAGCGATTGGCCTGGACGGTTGTTCCCGACGTCGTCCGCATCACCGAGGCGGTGAAGCCGGGGCGCACCAGCGAGCAGGGTTTCGGGCTGGTCGTCGGCGAGCGTGCCGGCGAACTCTACATCGCCACCGCCGACCACGTC
>CAXUBM010000339.1:0-2952 GCA_964249235.1 uncultured Acetobacteraceae bacterium
CTCCGAGTCCATTCCGCATACTCGCTGAGCGAGGGCGCCATCGCCGTGGGCGAGCTGGCGTCGTTGGCCAAGGCCGCGTCGATGCCGGCGGTGGCGATCACCGACACTGGCAATCTGTTCGGCGCGCTGGAGTTCTCGGACGCGTGCGCGAAGATGGGCGTGCAGCCGATCATCGGTTGTCAGATCGGGGTCGAGCGGGCGGGGCGCGAGCGTGGGGCGCCGCCGCAAGCGGCGGACCAGCTCGTGCTGCTGGCGCAGGACGCGACGGGGCTGGCCAACTTGATGCAGCTGTCGACGGCTGGGTTTCTGCGGAGCGACCTGTCGGCGCCGGCGGTCGGGCTCGACGCTCTGTGCGAACGCGCGGCGGGGTTGTTCGTGCTGACGGGCGGCGTGCGGGGGCCGCTGGCACGACTGCTCGAGGAGGGGCAGGACGAGGAAGCGCGGCGGCTGGTGGAGAGGCTAGCCGAGGCGTTCGAGGGGCGGGCGGCGGTGGAACTGCAGCGGCATGGGCTTGCCGCCGAGCAGGCGATCGAGCCGGGGCTGATCTCGCTGGCCGACGGTCTCGGGCTGCCGCTGGTGGCGACGAACGAGTGCTTCTTTCCGAAACCGGAGTTGCACGAGGCGCATGACGCGCTGCTGTGCATCGCCCAGGGTCGGACAATGGCCGAGCGGGATCGGGTGCGGGCGAGCCCGGAGCACTGGTTCAAGGACGGCCCGACGATGCGGTCGGTGTTCGCCGACCTGCCCGAGGCGTGTGACAACACGCTGGCGATTGCCAGGCGATGCGCGGTGATGGCGGAGGGACGGCGACCGCTGCTGCCGGTTTGCCCGAAGGTCAGGCCGGGCGAGACGGAGGCGCAGACTCTCAAGGCGTTGGCGCTGGAGGGGCTGGAGCGGCGGCTCGAGGCGGGGCAGGGCGGGGGAGCGGAGGCGTCGGTCTATCGGGAGAGGCTGGAGTTCGAGCTCGGCGTGATCGAGACGATGGGCTTCTCCGGCTACTTCATGATCGTGGCCGACTTCATCCAGTGGGCAAAGGGACGCGGGATTGCGGTCGGTCCGGGGCGCGGTTCGGGCGCCGGTTCGGTCGCGGCATGGGCGCTGACGATCACCGACATCGATCCGTTGCGGTTCGGGTTGCTGTTCGAGCGATTCCTCAATCCCGAGCGGGTGTCGATGCCGGACTTCGACATCGACTTCTGCCAGGAACGGCGCGACGAGGTGATCGACTACGTGCGGTCCGAGTATGGGGCGGACCGGGTGGCGCAGATCATCACGTTCGGCAAGCTGCAGGCGCGCGCCGCGGTGCGCGACGTCGGGCGGGTGCTGCAGCTGCCGTTCGGGCTGGTCAACAAGGTGGCGGAGCTGATCCCGAACAATCCGGCCAGGCCGATGACGCTGGCGCAGGCGATCGCCGGCGAGGCGCGGCTGCGCGACATGCGCGAAGGCGACGAGGGGGTGCGAAGGCTGCTGGAGATCGCCTTGCAGCTCGAAGGACTCTATCGGCATGCGAGCACGCACGCCGCGGGGGTGGTGATCGGCGATCGGCCGCTGGTCGATCTGGTGCCGCTCTATCGTGATCCAAAGACGGACGGGTTGGTCACGCAGTTCAACATGAAATATGTCGAGCAGGCGGGGCTGGTGAAGTTCGACTTCCTGGGGCTGACGACGCTGACCATCCTGGAGCGGGCGGTGGTGTTCCTGCGCGAGGCGGGGGTCGAGGTGGACCTCGCGCGCATTCCGCTTGAAGACGCGCGGACATACGCGATGCTGGCGCGGGGCGATACGGCGGGCGTGTTCCAGTTCGAAGGTGCCGGCATGCGTGACGTGCTTCGGCAGATGCGGCCCGATCGGCTGGAGGATTTGACGGCGGCGGTGGCGCTGTACCGGCCGGGGCCGATGGCCAACATCCCGGAATACTGTGCGCGCAAGCATGGCGCGCGGTGGACCGCGCCGCATCCGGACATCGAGGAGATCCTGCGCGAGACCTATGGGATCATGGTCTATCAGGAGCAGGTCATGCAGATCGCGCAGACAATGGCCGGCTACAGTCTTGGGGCGGCCGACCTGCTGCGGCGCGCGATGGGAAAGAAGATACGCGCCGAGATGGATACGCAGCGGGAGGTGTTCACCGCGGGCGCGGTTGGACGGGGGGTCTCGCAGGCGAAGGCGGTCGAGGTGTTCGATCTGATGGCCAAGTTCGCCGATTACGGATTCAACAAGAGCCATGCGGCGGCCTATGCGCTGCTTTCGTACCAGACGGCCTGGTTGAAGGGGAACCACCCGACCGCGGTGTTGGCGGCCTGCATGTCGCTGGGGATCCACATCACCGACACGTTGGCGGCGCTTCGGCAGGAGGTGGGGCGGCTCGGGATCGGTCTGCTGCCGCCCGACATCAACCGGTCGGGGGCGGACTTCCGGGTCGAGCCCGTGGAGGGGGGCGAGGCGATCCGATATGCGCTGGCGGCGGTCAAGCGGGTGGGTCTGGCGGCGATGCAGGCGCTGTGTGCGTCGCGCGGCGAGGGAGCGTTCCGCGACATCGGAGACTTCGCGCTTCGGGTCGATCCGGGACCGTTGAACCGGATGCAGCTGGAAAGCCTGGTCAGGGCGGGGGCGTTCGACGGGCTGGAAGGCAACCGGGCGAAGCTGCTGGCGGGGATCGACACGGTGCTCAAGCGCGCGCAGAGCAACAGCGAGGCGGCGCTCAGTGGGCAGATCGGATTGTTCGGGGCCGGTGCCGCGGAGCCGTTGCGGCTGCCGGACGTGCCGGACTGGTCGGAGTTCGAGCGGCTCGGGCACGAGGCGGACGCGATCGGGTTTCATCTGACGGCGCATCGGCTGGACGCCTACCAGGCGTTGCTGGGCCGGTTGAAGACGGTGCCGATCGGTGCAGTGGAAGCTGAGGCACGGGCCGGGCAGGGGCGGGTGCGGGTCGCGGGCTGCGTGGTGGATCGC
>CAXUBM010000340.1:0-2927 GCA_964249235.1 uncultured Acetobacteraceae bacterium
GACGAGGTGTCGGCGGTGCGGTCCTATTACGAGGGCCACAAGGACGTGAAAGGCATGTTCGCCGTCGACGGCGGCACCACGCAAGGCATCGCCGAGACGATGTCGGACAACGGTCTGCTGTCGAAGGGCGTGCACGGTGGCGGGTTCGACCTGTTGCCGCGGACGCTGCAGGGGGGTTTGGGAAGGAGTGCGGCGCAGTCGGGGGCGACGACGTTCGTCATCGCGGTGGGCGGGATGGCGATGAGGGGGTTCTCGCGGCGGCTGCTGCGGCGCTTCGGATACCGGCGGACAATGATCGGCAACGGGTTGGGGGCGAGCCTGTTCGCGTTTGCCTGCGCCGCGTTCACGCCGGGCGTGGGCCGGCCGGTCATGTGGGCCGTGCTGTTCCTGGGCGGCTTTTTCCAGTCGCTGCAGTTCACGGCTTACAACACGATCGCTTACGCGGACGTGCCGGCCGGCCGGATGAGTGCTGCGACGAGCTTCTACGCGACGATGCAGCAAGTGACGCTGACCCTGGGGATCTGCGTCGCGGCGGCGGCGCTAGCGGTTGCGAGCGCGCTGCACGGGGGCGGGCCCGCCAGACTTGCGGATCTTCGCCAGGGCTGGATCACGGTGGGCGCCCTGGCGGCGTTGGCGCCCGTGCTGTGCGCCCGCCTGTCGCGCAATGCCGGCGAGGAGCTCAGCGGCCACCACGCCTAGGGCCACCACGTCTAGGTTGGGCGGATCTCGGACCGGCCGCCTGAGCGGGCTCGGGGCAGAGTTGCCCGTCTAGACGGGCGAGCGCAGGTTCCAGATCCCCGGCGAGCGGCTATCGCGGTTGATGGCGAGAAGTTCGCGGGCGCTCTCGGCGATGTGGTTCTCGGCATGCTCGACCTGTTGGCGGAGATCGTCGAGCTGAGTGCGCAGGGCGGTGACTTCGAGATTAAACAAGCGGCGGAACATGCGCCTTCCTTTCTCGCGGATCTCCGTGCCTCGGGATCGAGCGACTTACCCTACCAAAGCCGTGAAGTTGACACAATCATTCGATCACGAAGTGCGGCGCACGGCACATTTCGTCACATGTGACCTTCTCCACATGGAACTCCCGCAGTTTCCCGCGATCGGTCCGATCTGTTAGGGTCCGCCGGCTCTTCGCGGGTGCAGCATAGGACATTGGATGGACGAGCAGACCTCCTGGCCGCCGCGTATCCCGGCGGGCGAGCGCGAGACGGCGACGCGGCGCCGGCGAAGTCTCTGGCCCTGGATCATTCTGGTTTTGCTGATCGGCGGCGTGCTTCTGGCGCTGCACCCGTGGGCGAAGAAGAAGCCGCTGCATGCGGGGGTCGGGGCGCCGGTGGCGGTCGCGGTCACGAAGGTGGCCAGCGGCAATATCAACGTGGTGCTCACCGAGCTGGGAACCGTGACGCCGCTGGCGACGGTGACGGTGCAGTCGCAGATCAGCGGTTATCTGCAGCAGGTCAATTTCAAGGAAGGGCAGGACGTCGCGAAGGGGTTCCTGCTGGCGCTCGTCGATCCGCGGCCGTACCAGGTGCAGGTCGAGCAATACACCGCGCAGCTGGCCCGCGACACGGCGGCGCTCAAGCAGGCGCAGATGGATCTGACGCGCTACCAGACGCTCGGCAAGCAGGAGAGCATCGCCAAGCAGACGCTGCAGGACCAGTATTTCACGGTGGCGCAGGACCAGGCGACGATCAAGGTCGACCAGGCGCAGATCGATACCGCCCAGCTCGACATCACCTATTGCCACGTGACCTCGCCGGTGGATGGGCGGGTGGGCCTGCGGCAGGTGGATGCCGGCAATTACGTGACGTCGTCGCTCACGAACGGGCTGGTGGTGATCACGCAGATCAAGCCGATCTCGGTGATCTTCACGGTGGCCGAGGACGACATCCAGCCGATCCTGGACAAGCTCAACGGCGGGGCCCAGCTCGCGGTGGACGCCTACGACCGCACGGACACGACCAAGCTGGCGACTGGGGCGGTGGAGACGATCGACAACCAGGTCGACACCAGCACCGGGACGGTGAAGCTGCGTGCGACGTTCCCGAACGCGGACGAACGGCTGTTTCCGAACGAATTCGTCAACGCGCACCTGCTGCTGCAGACATTGGCGGGCGTGATCATCGTGCCGACGCCGGCGATCCAGAACGGGCCGAACGGGCCGTTCGTCTACGTGATGAAGCAGGAGACGGACCACGGGAAGCAAGTCGCGAAGGTTCACGTGCAGCTGGTGAAGACCGGCTACGCGCATGGGGACCGGACGGTGGTGACGTCGGGCTTGTCGGCGGGTGACCAGGTGGTGATCGACGGAACCGACCGGCTGAAGGACGGGGCGGTGGTGACGGTGCCGGGCAAGGGCGGCACCGGTGCCGGCGCAAACGGGACCGATCAGGGCGCGGCGCATCACCACCACGATCATCATTCGGCCGAATGAACCCGTCGCGGATTTTCATCGTCAGGCCGGTCGCGACGACGCTCCTGATGATCGCGATCCTGCTGGTCGGGATCATCGGGTTTCAGTTCCTGCCGGTGTCGGCGCTGCCGGATGTGGACTATCCGACGATCCAGGTGATGACGCTGTATCCGGGGGCGAGCCCGGAGGTGATGACGACCTCGATCACGGCGCCGCTCGAATATCAGTTCGGCTCGATGCCGGGGCTGGACCAGATGGTGTCGCAGAGCTCGGGGGGTGCCTCGGTGGTGACGCTGCGCTTCACGCTCGACACCAACCTCGACGAGGCCGAGCAGGAGGTGCAGGAAGCGATCAACGCGGCCAACAGCCTGCTGCCGACGGACCTGCCGGCGCCGCCCACCTACAGCAAGATCAACCCGGCCGACGCGCCGATCCTGACGCTGGGCGTGACGAGCAAGACGATGAAGCTCGTCGACGTGCAGGACGCGATCTACACGCAGCTGGTGCAGAAGCT
>CAXUBM010000341.1:0-2889 GCA_964249235.1 uncultured Acetobacteraceae bacterium
TCGCGGCCTACCTGCCGATCGGGTTGCAGAAGGGGCTCACCGGCGCGCTGTTCACCGAGTTCGCCTTCACGCTGGCCTCGGCGGTGACGGTTTCGGCGCTGCTGGCGCTGACGCAGTCGCCGATGATGTGCGGCCACCTGCTGCGGCCGCACCGCGAGGGGCGGGCGGGCACGCGCCTGAGCGACCGGTTGCTGCACGCGATGCAGGGCGTCTACGCGCGGCTGCTGCATCTGGTGCTGTCGGCCTGGCCGATCGCGATCCTGGTCGGGTTGGTGATCCTGGCATCGATCCCCGTGATGTTCGCCCAGGCCGGGCGCGAGCTGGCGCCGCAGGAGGACGAGGGGATCGTGTTCGCCAACGGCCAGGCGCCGCCGAACGCCGGGCTCGACCAGATGGAGTTGTACGATCCGCTCGTGATCGCCTCGCTGCGCTCGGTCCCCGAGGCGCTCAACTGGTGGAACGTCGACGCCCCGGGCGCGGGCGGCATTACCGAGGGCCTGGTGCTCAAGCCCTGGGACCGGCGGCGGCGGAACTCCGACGCGATCCAGGCCGACATCCAGGACAAGCTCGGCCACGTCGCCGGGCTGAGCTTCGCCGCCTTCCAGCCGCCGTCGCTGCCGGCCGGGCAGGGCTATCCGGTGCAGTTCGTCATCGAGAGTTCGGGACCGATCGAGACCCTGGCGGCGGCGAGCGACCGGGTGTTGGCCGATGCGCGGCGGACGGGGCTGTTCGCCTACATCGACAAGGACCTCAAGATCGATCAGCCGCAGGTGACGATCGAGCTTGACCGCAACAAGCTCGCCGAGCTCGGGCTCGACGTCGCCACCGTGTCGAACAACCTCAACTGGCTGCTCGGCGGCAACTACGTCAACTACTTCAGTCTCGAGCAGCGCTCCTATCGGGTGATGCCGCTGGCGGTGCGCGACCAGCGGCTGAACGCGAGTCAGATTCTGGACTATCCGGTCGCGAGCATCGGCGGCGTGCCGATCGAGCTGTCGAGTGTCGCGACGCTCTCGCACCAGGTGGTGCCGGAGAGCATCAACCATTTCCAGCAGCTCAACGCGACGACGCTGGGCGCGGTGCCGGCGCCCGGCGTCACGGTGGACAAGGCCTACCGGACGCTGCTTGGCCTGGCGCATGCCGACCTGCCGGCGGGGTTCGCGACCGACACGTCCGGACCGCTGCGCGAGTACGTGACCGAGCAGGGCTCGTTCCTGCCGACGTTCGGCTTCGCGATCGTGATCATCTTCCTGGCGCTGGCGGCTTTGTTCGAGAGCTTCCGCGACCCGCTGGTGATCCTGGTGTCGGTGCCGATGTCGGTGGCCGGCGCGCTGTTCTTCGTCTGGCTGGGGGTCGGCGGGGCGACGGTCAATCTCTACAGCGAGATCGGCCTGGTGACGCTGGCCGGGCTGATCAGCAAGCACGGCATCCTGATGGTGGAGGTGGCGCGCGAGCTGCAGGGCGCCGGCGTGGCCAAGCGCGACGCGATCGAGCGCGCGGCGACGATCCGGCTGCGGCCGATCCTGATGACCACGGCGGCGATGGTGTTGGGCGTCTTGCCGCTGGTGTTCGCGACCGGCGCGGGCGCGCGTTCGCGTTTCGTGATGGGCCTGGTGATCGCGAGCGGGCTCGCGATCGGCACCGTCTTCACGCTGTTCGTGGTGCCGTCGGTCTACTTGGCGCTGGGCAGCCGGCGGCCGGCCGCGACCAGGCCGGCGGCTCTGTCCCTGGACCCTGCCAAGGGGCTGACCCCTTGGATCCGCGGGTCTGGGTTCTAGAAGGAAGTGCTCGTTGATCGATGCTGGAGACGACGACTCCCGGTCCGGTCGGATCGGTATGTGCTCTGGTGTCGCGATGCTGAAGTCATGCTGGTTTCATTTGGTCGAGTCACCGTCTGCATCGAGTGACAAGACGCTGCCGCTGTGGCCTGCCGTGACGGCGAGTACATCGTCCGCGCCGTGGAGCGGCGGTGTCCGCGGGTCGTCACCGGTCGTGACGCCCGCTTCGCCGCCCGGGCGGAACGGCTGCTGCCGGTCTCGTACTGGCAGCTGCTGGCGAGGCTGAGCGGAGCGAGATCAGCGCGCCGACGTCGTCCCAGCGGCCCGGCTTCGACAGGAGTTCCGCCATAGGACGAATGCTGGAGCCATCTTCAGCGGGACGGACCGGGGTTCGTCCGTCCCATGGTTCCGTCGATGCCTCACGGCTGGACGTTTGCTGCCACCCGCATCAGGGGATGACCTTCTTTGGTCACAGACCGTCCGCGGGGTACGACTCTTTGGGATGCGGCTTCGCATGCACCATAACGCCGATGATCATGCACGGCTTGTCAGACTTGTTGGCCCAAGCGTGGTTGACTCCCTGGACGATCGCGCTGTCTCCGGGGCGCAACAGAACTTCGTCTAGGTCCGAGACCAGGTAGATTTCGCCGTACGCGACCGTGAACATATCCAGCGTATCGGTACGGTGCATGCTGGGATGTCGGGCCAAGTCTGCGTCCGTCGGCGGATACTTCTGCTTCACCTTTTTGTTCAACTCCTGAAGGATCTCAATGTGCTTCTTGGCATCCTTGATGTCAGGCGGGATCTCGAGTGCCCGGAAGGTCAAACCGTTCTCCGCGGGTTCTCGAGCGGTGACATCGGCCGCGCGATCGCCGGGAATGGTATTGTCGACAGGCAGCTCTGTCGTATTCCAAAGCGTTGAACGCCAGAAAATGTCTGGCACCTGCTGGCTGTTAGGATTGTCGCTGAAGACCACGCCCGACTTCTTATCCGCTTTGATCCCAACAACGTGGCGCTTGACTACCGGCATCGTCTTTCTCCTTGATGGAAGGTGTTCCACAAATACGAGGCCGTCCCTATCGGCTGGACGAGGGGGCAGGCGGGAAACCGC
>CAXUBM010000342.1:0-2888 GCA_964249235.1 uncultured Acetobacteraceae bacterium
TCTTCGGCGGCAGCGGCTTCCTCGGCCGCTACGTCGGGCAGCGCCTGCGGCAGGCGGGGCACATGGTGCGGGTGGCGAGCCGCGATCCGGCGCGAGCGGGGCACCTGCGCATGATGGGCCCGCGCGGCGAGGTGGTGCCGCTCTACGCGTCGTTCGCCCAGCCCGCTTCGGTCACGCGCGCCGTCGAGGGAGCGTCGCTGGTCGTCAACCTGACCGGTATCCTGGTGGAGGCTCGACCGGGCGATTTCGGCCGCGTCCACGCGGAGGGCGCGCGGCTGATCGCGGCGGAGGCGGCGCGGGCCGGCGTCGCGCGCTTGGCGCACGTGTCGGCGATCGGGGCGGATGCGGCGAGCGACAGCCTCTACGCGGCGAGCAAGGGGCGAGGGGAGGCGGAGGTGCGCGGCGCCTTCCCGGGGGCGACGATCCTGCGGCCCTCGATCGTGTTCGGCACCGAGGACAAGTTCTTCAACCTCTTCGCGGGGCTGGCGCGGCTGTCGCCGGTGATGCCGGTGTTCTTCGGCGACACGCGGATGCAGCCGGTCTGGGCGGGCGACGTGGCGGACGCGGTCGTGACGTCGCTGGCCGACGAGGACCGCACGGCGGCGGGGCAGGTGTTCGAACTGGGCGGACCGGAGGTGATGACGTTTCGCGCGATCATCCGCTGGATCCTCAAGGAGATCGATCGCAAGCGGCTGGTGTTCGACATGCCGGCCGATCTGGCCCGCCTGCAAGCGGGGGTGTTGGAGCGGTTGCCGGGCAAGCCGCTGACGCGTGATCAGTTGAAGATGCTGGCGCGTGACAACGTGGTCGGTGAGGGGGCACGCGGATTCGACGCGCTCGGGCTGACGCCGACGCCGATCGAGCTGGTGGTTCCGGAGTATCTGCGGCGATACCGTTCGGGTGGCAAGCACAGGGCCAACGCGCCGATATAGGTCCGCGGGCGGCCTCATCTTCCCGCGTCGGAGCGCGCTGGCAGCCCTGGCCGTCACGAATTCACGAAACCAGGTCAGCTCTGCTGGCTTTTAGCGAGCCAGGGTCGCAGCCATTCTCCGGCAAAGCGCGAGGAGGCCGGCATGGCCGAACGCATGTTCCAGTTCGTCAGCGTGCCTCAGCGGCAACCGCACAAGCGCGACGTCGAGAACCGGCGCGTCGACTTCGACGAGATCTATCAGGACTTCGCCGCCGGGCAGGCGAGCGAGCAATCGGCGCGCTGCAGCCAGTGCGGCGTGCCGTTCTGCTCGATCCACTGCCCGCTGTCGAACAACATCCCGGACTGGCTGAAACTGACGGCCGAAGGACGGCTCCAGGAAGCCTACGAGGTGTCCTCTGCGACCAACAACTTCCCGGAGATCTGCGGCCGGATCTGCCCGCAGGACCGGCTCTGCGAGGGCAATTGCGTCATCGAGAAAGGCTTCGACAGCGTCACCATCGGCGCCGTCGAGCGGTTCGTCACCGACCATGCCTGGACGCAGGGCTGGGTGAAGCCGGCGCGGCCGTCGGTGGAACGCGAGACGTCGGTGGGCATCATCGGCGCCGGGCCGGGCGGCCTGGCCTGCGCCGAGCAGCTGCGCCGGCGCGGGCACCAGGTTCACGTCTACGACCGGCACGACCGGGTGGGCGGCCTGCTGATCTACGGCATCCCCGGCTTCAAGCTCGAAAAGCACATCGTGCTGCGGCGGCACGCGCTGCTCGAGGCGGCCGGGATCGTGTTCCACACCGACCTGGACGTGGCGGCGCGTACCGGCGCCGGCACGGTCTCGTTCAACGAGCTCCGGTCGCGGCACGACGCGCTGCTGATCGCGACCGGCGTCTACAAGGCGCGCGACATCGGCGGCCCGGGTGCCGGGTTGGGCGGGATCGTGGCGGCGCTGGACTTCCTCGTCGCCTCGAACCGGACGGGACTGGGCGACGTGGTGCCGGCCTTCGAGAGCGGGGCGCTGAACGCCGCCGGCCGGCGCGTGGTGGTGATCGGCGGCGGCGACACGGCCATGGATTGCGTGCGCACCGCCGTCCGCCAGGGGGCGGCGTCGGTGAAGTGCCTGTATCGGCGCGACCGTCAGAACATGCCGGGCTCGGCGCGCGAGGTGAAGAATGCCGAGGAGGAGGGGGTCGAGTTCGTCTGGCTCGCCCAGCCGGAAGCGTTCCTCGGCGACGGCCAGGTGAGCGGGGTGCGGGCGGCGCGTATGCGGCTCGGCCTGCCGGACGCGTCGGGGCGGCAATCGGTCGACCGCGTCGAGCAGAGCGAGTTCACGCTGGAGGCGGACTTGGTGATCAAGGCGCTGGGTTTCGACCCGGAGGAACTGCCGACGCTGTGGGACGAGCCGGCGCTCGGCGTCAGCCGGTGGGGGACCCTGAAGGTGGACCATCGAAGCTTCATGACGAGCCTGCCGGGCGTGTTCGCCGCCGGCGACATCGTGCGCGGCGCGTCGCTGGTGGTGTGGGCGATTCGGGACGGGCGCGACGCGGCGCGGTCGATCGAACGGTTCCTTGCCGAGCGCGCCAGCGCGATGGCGGAGGCGGCGGAATGAGATCGGGTCGCTCACGCCGGGGGCGGTGCCCCTCGGACCGGTCAAGCGCCGTGCGCCCTGCATGGCGGGTGTCGGCGATCGGGTTCGGGGAGATCTGGCCTCCTCACGAAGACGGAGTGTTGCGGTGAGCGATTTCATCTCGGACTGGACCAGCAACGCCGAGCGGCTGCGCGACACCTACGACGCGTCGCAGGAGCACGATGCGTGCGGCGTGGGGCTGGTGGCGTCCCTCGATGGGCGGCCGCGGCGCGACGTCGTCGAGGCGGGGGTGGCGGCGCGCAAGGCGATCTGGCACCGGGGCGCGGTCGACGCGGACTGCAAGACCGGCGACGGCGCCGGCATCCACGTCGAGATCCCGCG
>CAXUBM010000343.1:0-2884 GCA_964249235.1 uncultured Acetobacteraceae bacterium
AGCCGCTGGCGGCGTTTCCGCCGGGCTCGCCGTTCGCGGGGCTGGCCGTGCCTGCGGAGGTGACGGTGTCGCGGCAGGTGCTGGCGCGACCGTCGCTCGACCTGGCGTCGCATACCTGGGTGATGCTCAAGGACGGCACGCCGCTGGTGACCGCGCGGCGGCTGGGGCATGGGTGGGTGGTGCTGTTCCACGTCACGGCGAACGCCGACTGGTCGAACCTGCCGCTGTCGGGGCTGTTCGTGGAGATGCTGCAGCGGCTGACGCGACTGGCGGCGGGGATCGCCGCGCCTGGAGACCGGACGGTGCTGGCGCCGGTGCTGACGATGGATGCGGACGGGGCGCTGGGGGCGCCGACGCAGGCGGCGGTGGGACTGGCCGCGGACGCGTTCGGAACCGTGGCGGCGTCGCCGCGGCATCCGCCGGGACTGTACGGGCGGCTCGCGGAACGGCGGTCGCTGAACCTGGCGGACGCGATCGGACCGTTGGCGGCGGAGGACGGGATGGGTCGGCCGATGTCGCTGGAGCGGCGGCAGTCGGACCTGGTTTTGGGACCGTGGCTGCTGGCGGCGGCGTTGCTGCTGCTGGCGGGAGATCTGCTCGCGTCGCTCGCGGTGCGCGGGTTGCTCGGGCGCGCGGCCGCCGTGGCCGGAGCGCTGGTGTTCGCCCTTGTCGTGGGTGGCGCGGGCGAGGCACGGGCGACGGCGCTCGGACCGACGCCGGAAAAGCTGCCGGCGCAGAGCCCGAAGGCGGCGCTGGAAACGGAGCTCGCCTACGTGGTGACGGGCAACGACGAGGTCGACCACGTGTCGCGCGACGGGCTCGCGTCGCTGTCGGACTACGTGAACGCGCGCACGGCGGCGGTGCTCGGGACGCCGGCGGGCGTGGTGCCGGGGCGCGACGACCTGTCGTTCTATCCGCTGATCTACTGGCCGATCCTGGCGGACGCGCAGGCGGACCCGAAGGCGCTGGCGGCGCTGGACGGGTATATGCGCACCGGCGGTGTGGTGCTGATCGACACCGAAGGCGGCGATGCGACCAGCCCGGGCTCTGGAGCCGGGTTCGCGCCGGGAGCGCCGGCGGCGCTGCGGCGGGTGGCGGGCAAGCTCGACGTGCCGCCGCTGACGCCGCTGTCGACGGGGCACGTGCTGGCGCACAGCTTCTACCTGCTGCGCGACTTCCCGGGCCGGTTCGTGGGCGCAACGGTGTGGGTGGAGCGCGGCGGCGACCCTTCGAACGACGGGGTGAGCACGGTGGTCATCGGCGCGAATTCCTGGGCGGCGGCGTGGGCGGTCGATGCCGGCGGCCAGCCGGAGTTCGCGTCCGTGCCGGGGGGCGAGGACCAACGGCTGACGGCGTTCCGGTTCGGGGTGAACCTGGTGATGTACGCGCTGACCGGGAACTACAAATCCGATCAGGTGCATGTGCCGGCGTTGCTGCAGCGGCTCGGACAGGATGGGGGTTCGGGAGCGGCGGTCTCGGCACCCGATGATGGGCCCTGAGGGCGTGGGGCGTCGGGAGGAGAAGGGGTTCCCTGTTGAAAGGTGGCACCAAGAGACTTGCCATGGTGTGAAAGCCCGCCTGGTTGCAGCGAGGCGTTCGGAGGCCGCGGAGGTCTCCCTGCTGCTTTTTCTTCCGAGAAAGACGCTCTCTTGTCCTAGACCGACGGGATGAGTTCTCTGCATCTCACGCCGGTGCTGCCGATGCCGGTGCTGGGCATCCTGGCGGCCGTGGCGCTGGCCGTGGTCGGTGTGGGGCTGTGGCGGCGGGCACGCGGCGTTTGGCTGCGTGGGCTGCTGTTCGCGGCCGTGCTGGCGACGCTGACCGGGCCGACGCTGCAGCACGAGGATCAGCGGTTCCTGCCGGACATCGCGCTGCTGGTGACGGATCATACGCCGTCGATGGCGCTACGGGATCGGCAGGCGATCGCCCAGGCGGCGCGCCTGCGGATCGAGGCGGAGGCGGCGCACGTGCCGGGACTGATCCTGCGCGAGACGACGGTGCCGCCGGGGACGGAGGGGACGCGGCTGTTCGACTCGGTCAGCCAGGCGCTGGCGGACATACCCCCGGGGCGGCTGGCAGGGATTGTCGCGATCACCGACGGGCAGGTGCACGACAAGCCGCTGCGGGCGCTGACGGCGCCGCTGCACGTGCTGATCCCGGCGCGCGGCGAGGAAGTGGACCGCGTGCTCCGCGTGGTGGAGGCGCCGCCCTACGGGATCGTGGGTCAGACGGCGACGATCCGGGTGGCGGTGGAGGATCTGGGGGCGCACGACGACGGGACGCCGGTGACGGTGACGGTGCGCCGGGACGGCGAGCCGCCGGGGACTGTCGAGGCGCAGGTCGGACACAAGCTCGACATCGCGGTGCCGATCCGAAAGCCGGGACAGGTGCTGCTGGAGCTGTCGGCGGCGACGCTGCCGGGCGAGGTGTCGGACGTGAACAACCGGGCGGTGGTCGCCATCAATGGCGTTCGGGACCGGCTGCACGTGCTGCTGGTGTCGGGGCAGCCGAATCAGGGGGAGCGCGCCTGGCGGCGGTTGCTCAAGGCGGACCCGTCGGTGGATCTGGTGCATTTCACCATCCTGCGGCTGCCGGACCGGGACGACATGACGCCGCTGAACGAGCTGGCGCTGATCGCCTTCCCGACCCGCGAACTGTTCCAGGAAAAGATCGGCGACTTCGACCTGATCATCCTCGACCGGTTCGAGGACCGGGGCATCCTGCCGATGCCTTATCTGGAGAATATCGCCGAGTTCGTGCGGCACGGCGGGGGTCTGCTGCTGACCGCAGGGCCGGAGTTCGCGGGGCCTGGAAGCCTGCAGAATACGCCGCTGGGCGACGTGCTGCCGGTGCACGTGCCGGCGGACGGGGGCGTGGTTGAAGA
>CAXUBM010000344.1:0-2880 GCA_964249235.1 uncultured Acetobacteraceae bacterium
GGTGGCGGGCGTGCCGCCGGTTTCGCCGCTGATCTGTTACGAGGTGATCTTTTCGGGGGAGGTGGTGGCGGCGGGAGAGCGGCCGGCATGGATCCTCAACGTCACCAACGATGCCTGGTATGGCGACAGCACCGGGCCGCGGCAGCATCTCGAGACGGCGAGGATGCGGGCCGTGGAGGAGGGGCTGCCGCTGGCGCGGGCGGCGAACACCGGGATTTCGGCGGTGTTCGATGCGCGCGGGCACGAGACGGGGCGCTTGGGTTGGGGCCGGACCGGCGTGCTGGTTCGGCCTCTCGGGGGTGCGCTGGGCGCGACTTTATTTGCGCGCGGCGGGTTGATGATTCCGGCTGTGCTCGCACTCATTGTCATCGCAGCCAGTCATGCGCGGCTCCCGCCGCGAGGCGCGGTTCGAAAGCGTTGACAATCTAAGGTTGTGTCAGTAAACGAAATCTTAACGGGCGCGCGCAGCCACGTGGGAGCGCAAAATGGCGCAGGGCTTTCGAGACAACGTGGACAGCTTCGACGCCGAGACGGGCGTGCCGGCGCGGGTGGTGGAGAAGGACGGACCGAGTCCGGTCGACATGCATGTCGGCGCCCGGATCAAGCTGCGGCGGGCCCTGCTCGGAATGTCACAGGAGCGGCTGGGCGACGCGCTCGGGCTGACTTTTCAGCAGGTGCAGAAATACGAGCGAGGTGCGAACCGGGTCAGCGCGTCGCGTCTGTATGACCTTGCCCGTGTCCTGGACGTGCCGGTGAATTTCTTCTTCGATGATTTCGCCGAGGGTGGGCGCCAAGCGGCCGCCTCGGCGTTCGGCTTCGCGGAAAGCCAGGAGCCGTTCGGGTTGTCGGCCGACCTGCTCTCGCGCCGGGAGACGATCGATTTGGTGGGCGCCTTCTGGCGCATTCCGGACGGCGCGCAGCGGCGGCGGTTGCTGGAGTTGATCAAGGGGATGGCGCCGCCGGTTGGCTGAGCGCCGCTTGCCTCGCGAGGCACCGCTCGGATCGTATGGCGCGCTGGGCGACGGGCGCAGCGTGGCCCTGGTCGGTGCCGACGGCTGCGTCGACTGGTGGTGTGCGCCGAACATGGACAGCGAGCCGCTGTTCGACCGGCTGCTCGACGCCGAGTGCGGCGGACGTTTCGCGATCACGCCGACGGAGGCGTTTCGCACGGAGCGGCGCTACCGGACCGACAGCAACGTGCTGGAGCTCGAATTCATCACCGCCACGGGGCGGGCGCGGGTCACGAACTCACTCAACAGCGGGGTTTCGGGGCGGCTGCCCTGGAGCGAGCTGGGCCGGCGGATCGAAGGCCTCGAAGGGGAGGTGAGCCTGCGCGTCGAAGTTCGGGTCGGGCGGCGGCTCGACCAGGCGACGCCCTGGCGCGAGGAGAGTCCGCACGGCGACGTCGTGCATCTCGACGGGCTGATCCTGGCGATGCGGTCGGACCGGGGCGTGCGGCGGACCGAGATCGAGGAGGGGCTGGTCGTTGCCGAGGTGCGGACGGCGCCGGGGTCGCGCAACGTGGTGGCACTGCTGGTGTCGCTCGACGAGCCGCTGATCCTGCCAACGCTCGAGCAGATCGACGGCCGGATCGACCGGTCGGATCAGGCGTGGCGGGAGTGGAGCGGCAACCTGCTCATCGAGATGCCGTATGCCGAGGCGGTGAGGAGGAGCGCGCTGGCGCTCAAGCTGCTGCTCTACTCGCCGAGCGGGGCGATCGCGGCGGCGGCGACGACGTCGCTGCCGGAACGGATCGGGGGCGACAAGAACTACGACTACCGGTTCGCCTGGGTGCGGGACGTGGCCTACTCGATCAAGGCGTTCCTCAGGGTGGGGGCGACCGAGGAGGCGAAGGCGGCGTTCTCGTGGCTGACGGCGACGATCCTGCGCCACGGCGGGCGGATCAGGATCATGTACGCGCTCGACGGGGGGCTGGCGCCGGAGCAGGAGAGGCTCGACCTGCCGGGCTATGCGGACAGCCGTCCGGTGCATCGGGGCAACCTGGCGCGATCGCAGCTGCAGCTCGGGGTGTTCGGGGACGTCCTGGAGACGGCGGTGCTGTTCGTCAGCTGCGGGCACGTCCTGGACCTGACGACGCGGCGGCTGCTGGCGGACCTGACGGACCGTTGCGCGGACCTTTGGCGGTCACCGGATTCGGGCATCTGGGAGCTGCGGGAGGAGCAGCATTTCACCATCTCGAAGATGGGCTGCTGGACGGCGCTGGATCGCGCGGTGCGGCTTGCCGAGCAGGGGCAGATCGACAACCAGCACGCGGCGCGCTGGTCGCGCGAGCGGGACCGGATCAGGGACTGGATCGACGACCGGTGCTGGTCGCAGCGGCGGGGCGCCTACGTGATGTATCCAGGCACGGAAAAGCTGGACGCCTCGCTGCTGTTGGCGACGCGGTTCGGGTTCGAGCGGCGGGACCGGCTTGCGGCGACGCGGGATGCCATCGTGCGGGAGCTGGGTCGGGGACCGCTGGTCTATCGCTATTCGGGTGCGCAGGCGGAGGAAGGGACGTTTCTGGCCTGCGCGTTCTGGCTGGTGGAGGCGCATGCGCTGCTGGGCGAGCGCGAGGCGGCGGTGCGGCAGATGGGGGCGCTGCTCGAGGCGACGGGCGGCAATCTGGGGCTGATGACGGAGCAGATGGGGGAGGACGGGTCGATGCTGGGGAACATGCCGCAAGCGCTGAGCCATCTGGCGCTGATCCACGCGGCGTCGTCACTCGGGGAAGCGCAGTCGGGGCTCGAGGCAAGCCGGTCGGGGGCGGAGCCCCGGCGCTAGGTTCGCGTCAGGCGCGCCGCGTAGCGGAGCGAGACCGGACACAGTCCGGCAACGCCCATGACGGCTTGCTGGCCGTAGAGGCCGGCTTGGTAGAGC
>CAXUBM010000345.1:0-2878 GCA_964249235.1 uncultured Acetobacteraceae bacterium
ACGACGGCGCCGAAACCGACCTCGACCTCGGCCACTACGAACGCTTCACCGGCGTCCACGCGACCCGCGCCGACAACGCCACCACCGGCCGCATCTACTCCGACGTCATCGCCAAGGAGCGACGCGGCGACTACCTCGGCGCCACCGTCCAGGTCATTCCCCACATCACCGACGCCATCAAGGACGCCGTCGTCAGCGGCCTCGACGACCACGACTTCGCGCTGATCGAGATCGGCGGCACCGTCGGCGACATCGAGAGCCTCCCCTTCCTCGAAGCCATCCGCCAGCTCCGGAACGACCTCGGCGCCGAGCGCACCATGTTCCTCCACCTGACGCTGGTGCCGTTCATCCCGTCCGCCGGCGAGCTCAAGACCAAGCCCACCCAGCACTCCGTCAAGGAGCTCCAGAACGTCGGCATCCAGCCCCAGATGCTGCTCTGCCGCTGCGACCGCCCGATCCCCGAGAACGAACGGCGCAAGATCGCCAACTTCTGCAACGTCCGCGTCGAGGCCGTGATCCCCGCCCTCGACGCCTCTTCGATCTACGCCGTCCCGCTCAGCTACCACGAGGCCGGCATGGACCAGGAGGTCCTCCGCCACTTCGACCTCCCGCGCGACACCCCGCCCGACCTCTCCGGCTGGCGACGCATCGTCCACACCGAGCGCGCGCCGGAAGGCGAGGTCCGCATCGCCGTCGTCGGCAAATACGTGAACCTTCTCGACAGCTACAAAAGCCTCATCGAGGCGCTCCACCACGGCGGCATCGCCAACAAGGTCCGCGTCGAGCTCGACTGGGTCGACGCCGCGATCTTCGAGCGCGAGCACGACCGCGCCCACGCCATCGAGCGCCTCGAGAACGTCCACGGCATCCTCGTCCCCGGCGGCTTCGGCGAGCGCGGCACCGCCGGCAAGATCGACGCCGTCCGCTTCGCCCGCGAGCGCCGCATCCCCTTCTTCGGCATCTGCTTCGGCATGCAGATGGCCGTCATCGAATGCGCCCGGAACCTGGCCGGCATCCCCGACGCCTCCAGCACCGAGTTCGGCCCCACGGACGAACCCGTCGTCGGCCTCCTCACCGAATGGGCCCGCGGCAATGAGATCGAACGCCGCCGCGAAGGCGGCAACCTCGGCGGCACCATGCGCGTCGGCGCCTACCCCGCCCACCTGGAGCCCGGCACCCACGCCCGCGCCACCTACGGCGACCGGGGGGAAATCAGCGAACGCCACCGCCACCGCTTCGAGGTGAACATCCACTACCGCGAACGCCTCGAAGCCGAAGGCCTCCGCTTCAGCGGCCTCTCGCCCGACGGCGTGCTGCCCGAGATCATCGAATACCCCGACCACCCCTGGTTCATCGGCGCCCAGTTCCACCCCGAGCTGCAGAGCAAGCCCTTCGCCCCCCACCCCCTCTTCGCCGGCTTCGTCGCCGCCGCCCTGCACCAATCCCGGCTCGTCTGATCCCCCGAGACGCAGGGCGCCGCCCTGCAGCCGCCCGAGGCGAGCGCCGGACTCCGCTACCCGCTCAGCAAGTCGCTGATCTTTCTCAGCACCTCGATGAAGTCGCGCGTCCCCAGCGCCATCCCGCCTTCGAACGGGTAGTCCAGCAGCCGCGCGATCACCAGAATGCTGACGATCGCCGCCGTGAATCCGCACGCCACCGCCACCGCCGTCGCCCAGTACTCGATCCCGGCGAACGACACCGACACCACCAGCAGCCCGCTCAAGCCGATCAGCACCACCCAGACCGCCATCGGTATGCCGTTATCGGCCTGAAAGACCCGCGACTCCCGCTGCGCGTGGGCCTGCGCCAGCAGCTCCCCGATCTGCCCCTTCGTCGCGGTCAGGTCCGGATCGTCAAAATGCAGCCGCGCCACCGCCCTGATCAGGGCCTGCAGCCGCAGGTCGGTCTGCTCGTCCTCGCCGCGCGTCCGCGCCATCACCGGCCACTCCTGGTAGGCGACCGACTCCACGTAGGCCCGCTCCGCCGACAGGACCTCGTCGGCCTGCCGCGTGGGCAGCGTCGACGCCAGCATCGCCGCGCCATGTAGTGCGCCCACCTCCAGGTCGATCGCCAGCGCCGCCTCGTTGTACTCGTCCCAGGCCTCGCTGAACACGAACGCCAGCAGCACCGCGAACACCACGCCGAGCTGCAGGAACACCACCGAGCCGACATCGTGATGGTGCTTGCGCAACGCCAGCGCCACCCGCCGCTGCACCATCGCCGTGATCAGCCCCGCCAGCACGGTGGCGCTCACCACGACCAGAACGGCGACACCGTAGCTCATGTCCGATCCGCTCTCCCCCGACCGCCCAGGATGAGCAGCAGTAAAGCACAAGCGGCGGGCTCCGCCCTGCACCCGCCGGGGGCAGCGCCCCCGGACCCGCCCTACTCCTTTCGAGCCGTCGTGATAGGATCCGCCCGCTCGCGGCGCGCCCGGCGGACACCGCCCGCGAGCGCCACGCCGACCCAGCGAAAGCCCCTCGAGATGCCCAACGTCACCATCGGCGACATCACCGTCGGCAACGACCTTCCGCTCGTCCTGATCAGCGGCCCCTGCCAGATCGAGAGCGCCGAGCACGCCGACGAATGCGCCGCCGCCCTCGTCGAGATCACCACCGGCGTCGGCATGCCCCTGATCTTCAAGTCGAGCTACGACAAGGCCAACCGCACCAGCGGCAGCGCCGCCCGCGGCGTCGGCATGGACCTCGGCCTCCGCATCCTGTCCGACATTCGCGCGAAACACGGCTGCCCCGTCCTCACCGACGTCCACCTCCCCGACCACTGCCGCCCGGCCGCCGACGCGGTGGACGTCCTGCAGATCCCCGCCTTCCTCTGCCGCCAGACCGCCCTCCTCCACGCCGCCGGCGCGACGGGCGCC
>CAXUBM010000346.1:0-2868 GCA_964249235.1 uncultured Acetobacteraceae bacterium
TCGACGAGACGACCACGCCGGTGGAGGCGGGACTTGGGTCGGCCGTCGGCAGGCGCCGGCGCGCGCAGGGCGGGTTCCTGGGCGCGGACGTGATCCTGGCGCAGCTGGCGGGGGGAGCCGGCCGGGCGAGGGTCGGCATCGTGCCGGTGGGACGGGCGCCCGCCCGGGCGGCAACAGCGATCAGCGACGGGAACGGACGCGCAGCCGGGACGATCACCTCGGGTGGTTTCGGTCCCAGCGTCGGCGGGCCGGTGTCGATGGGCTACGTGCGGCGCGAGCTGGCGAGCGCGGGGACGGAGTTGATCCTGCACGTGCGTGGGCAGGCGATGAAGGCGCACGTGGCGGCCCTACCTTTCATCCCGCCGCGCGTTCGGCGGATCGACGCTGGAACAGTCTGAGGAGCGTGCCATGGCAGAAATCCGTTACACGCGGGATCACGAGTGGGTTCGTCTGGAGGATGACGGGACGGCCACCGTCGGCGTCACCGACCATGCCCAGGAGGCGCTGGGCGAAGTGGTGTTCGTGGAGCTGCCGGAGCCGGGGCGCGAGGTGGCCGACGGCGAGGCCTGCGCGGTGGTGGAAAGCGTGAAGGCGGCGAGCGACGTGTATGCGCCGCTGGCGGGACGGATTGCCGAGGTCAACGAGACGGTGGTCGAGGAGCCGGGGCTGATCAACAGCGACGCGGAGGGCGAGGCCTGGTTCTTCCGGATGGAGCCCTCGAGTGACGAAGCGTTCGAATCGTTGATGGATGAGGAGGCCTACCAGGCCTTTCTGGAGACGTTGTGATGGCGGATGGTTCGATCGCGTCGGTGCCGGCCTTCGATCTCCTTCGGGAGGAAGGCGCCTCGTTCGCGGACCGGCATGTCGGGCCGGATGCTGCGCAGGTCGCGGCGATGCTGGCGGTGGTCGGGGCGCCGTCGCTGGAGACGCTGATCGACCGGACGGTGCCGGCGGCGCTCGCGCACGCGTTCGGGGAGGGTTTGCCGCGGCCGCTGAGCGAGATCGACGCGCTGGCGGAGTTGCGGGCGCTGGCGCGCGAGAACGTGCCGGCGCGGTCGCTGATCGGCTGCGGCTACCATGGCACCCACGTGCCGCCGGTGATCGCGCGCAACGTGCTGGAAAGCCCGGCCTGGTATACGGCCTATACGCCGTATCAGGCGGAGATCGCGCAGGGGCGGCTCGAGGCGCTGCTGAACTTCCAGACCGCGGTCGCGAGCCTGACCGGGTTGCCGGTGGCCAACGCGTCGCTGCTCGACGAGGCGACCGCGGTGGCGGAGGCGATCGCGATGGCGCAGGCGGTGGGCAAGAAGGGGGCTCGGGCGGTGGTGCTGGCGAGCGACCTGCATCCGCAGACGCGCGCGGTGGTGGCGACGCGGGCGGCGCCGTTGCGCACCACGCTGGCGGATTACGCGGCGGGCGACGTCGGGGCGCTGCGCGAGGCGCTGGAGCGGACGGGACCGGCGTCGTGCGTGGTGCTGCAGTATCCGGGCACGACGGGCGGGGTGCGCGACCTCGCCGCCGAGATCGAGGCCGTGCACGAGGCGGGGGCGCTGGCGGTCGTGAGCGCCGACCCGCTGGCGCTGGTGATGCTGGCGAGCCCGGGCAGCCAGGGTGCCGACGTGGTGGTGGGCTCGGCGCAGCGGTTCGGGGTGCCGATGGGGTTCGGCGGCCCGCACGCGGCGTTCTTTGCCACGCGCGAGGCGTTCCGGCGGGCGCTGCCGGGGCGGATCGTGGGCGTGTCGGTGGATGCGGCGGGGCGGCCGGCGATGCGGCTGGCGCTGCAGACGCGCGAGCAGCACATCAGGCGTGAGAAGGCGACGTCGAACATCTGCACGGCGCAGGTGCTGCTGGCGGTGATGGCGGGGTTCTATGCGGTCTGGCACGGGCCGGAGGGACTGCGGGCGATCGCGTCGCGGGTGCACGGGCAGGCGACGCGGCTGGCGGCGTCGGCGCGCCTGGCGGGAATGCGGCTGCGGCACGAGCTGTTCTTCGACACGGTGACGATCGAGGCGGGGCCGGCCGCGGGCGCGTTGCGGAGGCGCGCGCTGGCGGCGGGGTTCAACATCAGGGGCGTGGACGGGGCGGTCTCGATCGCGCTCGACGAGACGGTCAGCGACAGCGAGCTGGTGCGGGTGATCGCAGCACTCGGGCTGCCCGCGGCGCCGGCGCCGGACGGCCCGGTGATCGGCGAAGGGCTGGCGCGGCGCGAGGCCTTGCTGACGGAGGCGGTGTTCTCGTCGCACCGCTCGGAGCACGAGATGCTGCGCTACATCAAGCGGCTGGCGGATCGGGACGTGGCGCTGGACCGGTCGATGATTCCGCTCGGGTCGTGCACGATGAAGCTCAACGCGACGTCGGAAATGCTGCCGGTGAGCTGGCCCGAGTTCATGGACCTGCATCCGTTCGCGCCGGCGGAGCAGACGACGGGCACGCGACGGATGATCGCGCGGCTGGAAGGGTGGCTGGCGGCGGCGACGGGGTTCGCGTCGGTGTCGCTGCAGCCCAACGCCGGCAGCCAGGGCGAGCTGGCAGGGCTGCTGGCGATCAGGGCCTTTCACGCGAGCCGCGGAGAAGAGGGGCGCGACGTGTGCCTGATCCCGGCGTCGGCGCACGGGACCAATCCGGCGAGTGCGGCGATGACGGGGATGCGCGTGGTCGTGGTCGCTTGCGACCGGCAGGGAAACATCGACCTGGACGATCTGCGGGGCAAGGCGACGGCGCACGCGGACCGGCTGGCGGCGCTGATGGTGACCTATCCGAGCACGCATGGCGTGTTCGAGGAGGGGATCGGCGAGGTGTGCCGGATCACGCACGAGGCGGGCGGGCAGGTCTACATGGATGGCGCCAACCTCAACGCGCAATTGGGAC
>CAXUBM010000347.1:0-2862 GCA_964249235.1 uncultured Acetobacteraceae bacterium
ATCCCGGGTTGGCGAGCCCCGCCACCTCGAACGCCGAGCGCGTCGGCAACGCCGGCTGCGCAGCGGTCCCGAATCGCTGCGTATAAGCCCGCATCATCCCCGCGAAATCCAGGTGTCCGAGCTTCGGATCGGCCGCGAGATAGACATGCATCTGCACCACGTCGCCGAGCCCGAGCCCGAGCCCCTTCAGCGCCGTGTCGATCTTGGCCAGCGCGCTCGCCGTCTGCGTCTGCGTGTCGCCGTACGCCGCCAGCGTCATCGGCGCCGCCCGCGGATCGGCGACGTCCGCACCCATCCCCGACAGGTATATCGTCGCATGCCCCGCCGGCACCTCCACCGCCGATGCGATCGGAAACTTGGCCGCGTCGTGCCGCACGATCGGGTCGGCACCCCACGCCGGCAGGCTGGCCGACATCGCTGCGCAAGTCAGCAGAAAGGCGCGCTTCGTCATTCCTGCTCCTTGATCGCCGGCCCGCGCACCGAGGCGACGTCGGCGGGCGCGACCGCGTCGTGCCAATCGTTGCCGAAATGCGTGCGCACGTAGTTGATCACCGCCGCGATCTGCTCATCGTTCATCCGGTTGGAGAACCACGGCATGCCGCCCAGCCCGTTGAGCACCACCACCACCGGATAGCCGCTCGTCAGCAGCTTCTGGTCGCCCGCCAGCGCCGGGATCGACGCCGCACCCCTGCCGCCGCGCGCATTGCTCATGTGGCAGCCCTGGCAGACATGCTGATAGATCTGCCCGCCGTCGGACAGGCTCGCCGGCAAGGCGTCGCTGACGCCCGAACTGTCCGCCCGCGATGCCCCGGCGGTCGCGGCGAGCAGCACGCCCGCCAGCCACACGCTCGTCGCACGCATCAGGTGGCCTCCGCCGCGCGGTGATGCAGCCTGGTCACGGCGCTCAACGCGCTCAGGATCGCGCCTTCCTGCCAGCAGCCGATATAGGACGCGTGCTCGCCCGCCAGCACGATGCGCCCGTCGAACGCGGTCAGCGCCTCGTAATGGTTGGCACGGCTGGTGTCGTTCCACATCGCGCAGCAGCCGAGCGACCACGGCATCCGGCTCCAGGCGACGCCGATGCCGTTGGAGAACTCGCGGCGGTACTGCGCATGCAGCGCGCTGCCCTGCTCGAGCGCCGCCTCGACGCGCTCGGCCGGCGTCATCCCGGCGAAGTCCCACGCCGCGCTGCCGAACATGTAGCCGCCCAGCAGCACCGCCGGCCCGTCCGAATGGTAGCCGGTGCTCGGATACGAGATCTGCGAGATCGGCTGCTTGGTGAAGCTGATGCCGCCATAGATCGCTTCGTCCTGTTCCCAGAAACGCCGCCGGAACTCGAGTCCGATCTTGACCGAGGAATGATACGGGACCGCGTCGATCGCCGCCTGCATCGCCGGCCCGACCTGGATCTCGATCTGGCTCAGGATCGACAGCGGGATCGTGCAGACGCACCAGTCCGCCGTCTCCTGCATCACCGGTCCGCCGTCGCGCCCGGTGTAGGAGACCACGACGCCGCTTTCCGACTGCGCGATCTTCACCACCTTCGCCCCGTGCGAGACGAGATCGTTGACCTGGCGCGCGAAGGCGCGGCCGATCATGTCCATGCCGCCCACCGGCTGGAACATCGTCGTGTGCATGTCGTAGTTCGCGTGCATCGGCAGGAACGACCACAGCCGCGAATGCATCAGCTCGGCGCGGCCGATCAGTGTTGATGCCGTCGGCGCTCCGTCCGGCCCGCCGCCGCGCGGCTTGCCGTATCCGCGGGAATGCGACACCTCCAGGCTGCTCTTGTAGCGGTCGTCGGCGTCGAGGATGCCCCAGTCGCGCATCGCGCTCAGCAGGTCCTGCCGTTCCTCCTCGCCCATCGCTTCGTCGAGCTTGTCCTGTCCGACCGCCTTGGCCAGCAGCTCGGCCGTGTAGCCGTTGAAGTCGGTCAGCACGTCACCGTAGCGCTGCGGCACGCCGCCGAACGCCGCCGGGTTGTGCAGCAGCGCGGCGTAGTTGACCTCGATGAACGGCTCCAGCGCCACGCCGAACTGCTTGCAGTAATGCAGGACACCGCGATGATGATGCGGAATACGCCACGGTCCCGGATTGAGGTAGTTTCCCGCGGAGAAACCGACGGTCTGCTTGTTGCCGCCCAGCTCCACCAGCGTGTCGCCGCCGCGCAGGGTGAAGTTCCGCCCGCCCGAACGGTCCTGGTATTCGAGCACGCGCACCTGATAGCCGGCGCGCCGCAGCTCGTAGGCGGTGAGCATGCCCGCCAGCCCCGCCCCCAGCACCAGCACCCGCGTCTTGCCCTTCGCGCCGGACAGGTTGGGCGGTCCGGTGAAATCGCTTTCGGCGGCGTGGCCGAGCCGCGTCATCGCCTGGTAGGCGGCGGCGCTGCCGGCGGCGGCGCCGATCCGCGTCAGGATGTTCCGCCGTGTTCTTGGCTTGGTGAGCATCCCCGGCATAGCGGCTCCGACCTCGATGGATGTTCACGTAATAGGCAGTAGCGACCCTCGTCAACGAACGATGTAAGAGCACAAGCATATAAAACGTGCAAATAAGCCGGTGCAGATTTGTGACGCCCTGCCGACATGACTCAAAAACGTGCAGAATTCCCCTTGCGCCATCGCGACGGCTTCGTATCGAGTGTCGGTCCAGGGCGGCCTGCAGCACGCCCGCATCGACGACCGACCGTTGCGGAGACCCACGATGAAGCCAGCCAGGATCGCCATCGCCTGCACGACCTTCCTGACCGCCCTGCCCGCTGTCCTCTCCGACGCCCGTGCGCAGACCGCCGCCCCGGACGAAGCTTCTCCGGCGCCGCAGCACCACCGTCATCACGGCCGGGCAACGAACGGATCGATCTCGAAG
>CAXUBM010000348.1:0-1983 GCA_964249235.1 uncultured Acetobacteraceae bacterium
GCCACAGGCCGGTGATGACGACGGTGTAGATCGCCATGTCGCGCCGCACGATCCAGTCGAAGGTGAAGCCGGTCCAGCCGAGCTGGCGGACGAACAGCTCGATGCCGGTCGACGGATTGAGGATCCAGCGCCAGACGGTGCCGGTGACGACGAAGGAGACCGCGAGCGGGTAGAGGAAGATCGAGCGCCAGATCGCCTCGCCGCGTACGCGCTGGTCGATCAGGATCGCGAGCGTCAGGCCGAGGAGCGTCGCGCCGACGACGTAGGCGACGGAGAAGATCGCGAGATTGTCGGTCGCGATCAGCCAGCGCGGGCTGTTCCAGAGGTGACGGTACTGGCCGAGGCCGGCGAGGTGATAGCTCGGCAGGAGCGAGGAGTCGGAGAACGAGATCCAGATCGACCAGGCGGAGAACAGGACGACGTAGATAAAAGAGGCGGCGGCCGAGGGGGCGAGGGCGGCGAGCGGCGGGACGAGCTCGCGCCTCACATCTGGGCTTCCACGGCGTCGCCGAGCTTGTTGGCGGCGTCCTGCGGCGTCATCTTCGGGTCGTTGATGAACTGGCTGATGACTTCCATCATCGCGCCCCGGTATTTCTGCAGGACGGCCATGTTGTGGGCCATGGACAGGACGAGGGTGCCGGCCTTGATGCTGGCGTCGAGCGCCTCGCGCGATTTCTGCTGGCAGGGGTTGAAGCCGGAATCGAGCGGGACGTCGAGGCGGGCGGGGATCGAGCCCTTGGCGACGTTGAAGATGCGCTGGAATTGCTTCGTCATGATCAGGTGGGCGAGCAGGGTCTGGCCGGCGACGTAATCGGGGTCGGACTGCTTGAAGAAGACGACCGAGTCGCTGTTGAGGATGAAGCCCGGCTTGCCGCTGTCGGTCGGGCCCTGCTCGCACAGGTAGTCGGTGCCGTATTTGAAGTGCTCGGCGTTGAAGGTGCCGATCGCCCAGTCGCCCATGAAGAAGAAACCGGCCTTCCCGTTGAGCATCAGGTTGGCGGCGGCGTCCCAGTCGCGACCGGGCATGCCGGGATCCATCCAGCCGGTCAGCTTGCGGAGCTCGGTGAAGACGGCGACCATGTCGGGACCGCGGAGCGCCGCGTCGTCGAGATGAACGAGCGCCTTGCGGTAAAGGTCGATGTTCATGCCGTAGACGATGTTCTCGAACAGCGTCGCGTCGATCCAGTCCTGGCTGCCGTGGGCGACCGGGATGAGGCCGGCGGCCTTGAGTTTCTCGCAGTCGGCGTTGAACTCGTCCCAGGTGCGGGGCATCGACGCGATGCCGGCCTTGTCGAGGGCGTGCTTGCTCGCCCAGAGCCAGTTGATGCGGTGGATGTTCATCGGCACCGCGACCCAGACGCCCTTGGGCTTCATGATCGGCAAGAGTTGCGGGACGACGAGGTGGTCCCAGCCTTCCTTGCTGGCCAGCGCGTCGAGGTTGGCGGTCTTGCCGGTGGCCGCCCACTCGGCGATCTCGGGGCCCTTGAGCTGGACGGCGGGCGGGGCGTCGCCGGCGACGACGTCGGCGCGGAGCTTGGCGATGGTGTTGGCGGTGTGGCCGGCAATCGAGGTCGCCTGCCACTGGCCGCCGGCCGCCTTGAACATGTCGCCGAGCTTGGCGATGGCGACGGCGTCAGAGCCGCTGTCCCATTGGGACAGCAGGTCGGTCTTCGGAGTGACGGCGAGCGCTGCGGCGCTGAGGCACATCACGAGAAAGGCGGCGATGGTGCCAACCGGACGACGCATGGGCTTGCTCCCGTTCCTGCTCTTTCGGCAGGTGGTGAAAGGCTTGCACGAGTTCCGGCGGGGAGCAAGCCGGGGGGGGGGGCCCCCACCCCCCCCCCCGGCCGGGGGCCACGAACGGGGCTCGTTGCGTCTTCTCCGGCGTGGGTGTTTCGATCCGCGCCCCCGTGAGGGGGCGACCGCAGGCGCCCCGCCGAGGAAGTCGTCCAGCGATGTTTCGATCCGCGCCCCCGTGAGGGG
>CAXUBM010000348.1:1993-2552 GCA_964249235.1 uncultured Acetobacteraceae bacterium
AATGTATATTGCTGCTCTCGGCTTGGCTTCGGGGGCGGGGGGGGGGGCGTGGGGCACCGCCCCACCGTTACTTCCGGCGTCCGTAGGTGGCGTAGACAAGCAGGCCCAGCGCGAGCCAGACGGCGAGGCGGAGCCAGGTGGCGAGAGGGAGGCCGGCCATCAGCACCAGGCAGGACAGGATGCCAAGCACGGGAACCACGGGCATCGCGGGGACGCGGAAAGGGCGGTCGCGGGTGGGCTCGAGGCGGCGGAGGCGGATCGTCGCGGCGCAGACGGCGGCGAACGCCAGCAGGGTGCCGATGCTGACCATCTGGCCGAGGATGGTGATCGGCAAGAGGCCGGCGGCGACCGCGATGAGGAGGCCGACGAGGGACTGGCTGCGGTAGGGCGTCTGCAGCTTGGGGTGAATGCGGGAGAAGAAGGGCGGCAGGAGGCCGTCCTCGGCCATGGCGAGGAAGATGCGCGACTGGCCGAAGAGCGAGACCAGCATCACCGTGGTCAGGCCGAGCAGGGCGCCGAAGGTGATCAGGGTGGAGAACCAGGGCAGGCCGAATTGCTG
>CAXUBM010000348.1:2570-2862 GCA_964249235.1 uncultured Acetobacteraceae bacterium
CCGCGACTGATGGGGTCGGCAACGTCGAGCTGGTGGTTGTCGTCGATGCCGGTGAGCACGCCGGCGACCGCGACGTAGAGAACGGTGCAGATGACGAGGGAGGCGAGGATGCCGATCGGCATGTCGCGCTGCGGGCGGCGGGCCTCCTGGGCGGCGGTGGAGATCGAGTCGAAGCCGATATAGGCGTAGAAGACGACGCCGGCGCCGCGGAGAAGACCACTGAGGCCGTACTGGCCGAAATGACCCTTGTTGGGCGGGATCAGGGGGAGCCAGCGGGCGGGGTGGACGTAGG
>CAXUBM010000349.1:0-2853 GCA_964249235.1 uncultured Acetobacteraceae bacterium
CGCAGATGTTGTCCGGGTTGTCATACAGCACCTGCTGGGTGTCGACCTGCTGGCGGCTGGCAACGTTCGTGCGCACCAAGCTGGCGTAGCGAACGAGGTCGCGCTGGGCGTTGTCGATCATCGCCTGGTCGCTGGCGCGCTTGGCCTGGGCTTCGGCGAGACTGGCGGCGGAAGGCCGCGCGCACCCGCCACGCGGCCTCGGGGATGTGCAGGGCGCGGAGCAGGTCGCCCCGCCGCAGCCTGTTGCGGCGATCGCCGGTGACGAAGTCCTCGCACGGCAGCGTGGTGACGCCGCGGCGCGTCCAGATCTCGCACCGGGCCTCCAGCGCCGTGCCGAGTGCCGCGACCGGGCCGGCCGGCAGCGAAAGGCAGAGATTGCCGCCCACGGTCGCCAGCGCGCGGATGGTCCACGAGCCCAGGAGGGCGCGGCAGCAGCTCGCCACGAGCGGCGCGGCCGTCCAGGCCGGCGGCGGCCGGAACGCCTCGAGCTCGGCGAGGGTGCAGGTGGCGGCGATCGTCAGGCCGGCTTCGCTCCGGACGATCGGCGGCCAGTCCAGTGCGGTGAGATCGACCAGACGCCGGGTGCCAGGCTGCGGTTCGGAGAACAGCCAGGTTCCACCGGCGAGGAACGCGTCGCCGGGCGCCGGCTCGGGGAGCGCGTCGATGGACGCAGGACGGAGGAGTTCGCCGACATCGTGGAGATCCATCGCGTCAGGACATCCAATTTTGATGCCGCACCGCAAGGGGGCTCGCGCGTTGGCCCGGTCTGATCGGAGGGATCATGGCGGACAAACACGAGCAGAAGACCGAGAATGCCGAGGAGCGCGAGGCGCGCGGCATACCGGCCGACATGGAAAAGGCGGAGAGCAAGGGCAGCCCGCACGACGACCGGCTGAAGACCGAAACGGCGCACGGCAAGCCGGAGGGGCGCCCTCCCACCGGCGAGGGGTCATGACGGTCACCCTGCCGGACGGGACCGAGGTGCCCCGTCTCGGCATGGGCACCTGGAAGATGGGCGGGCTGCGCGAGCGCGAGCGCGAGCTGGCCGCGCTGCGCACCGGCCTCGATCTGGGGCTGACGCTGATCGACACCGCCGAGATGTACGGCGACGGGGCATCCGAGACCGTGGTGGGCGAGGCCATCAGAGGCCGTCGCGACGAGGTGTTCGTGGTGACCAAGCTGTTGCCGTCCAACGCGACGCGGCGCGGGGTCGAGGCGGCGTGCGCGCGCAGCCTCGACCGGCTCGGCTGCGAGCGGATCGACCTCTACCTGCTGCACTGGCGATCGGGCGAGGATCTGGCCGACGTGGTCGAGGCCTTCGAGCGGCTTCGCGACGCGGGACAGATCGCACGCTGGGGCGTGTCGAACTTCGACGTCGACGACCTGGCCGAACTCGCGGCCCTGGATCCGCACGGACGCTGCGCCACCGACCAGGTGCTCTACAATCCGCAGGCCAGGGGGATCGAGTTCGACCTGCTGCCGGCCTGCGAGGCACGCGGCCTGCCGGTGATGGCCTACTCGCCGGTCGGCCAAGGCGGCGCGCTGCTGCGCCATCCCGCGCTCGTCGAGGTCGCCGGCCGGCACGGCGTCTCGCCGGCGGTGGTCGCCATTGCCTGGTCGATCAGACGGCCGGGCGTGATCTCGATCCCGAAAGCGTCGGACCCGGCCCATGTGCGCGACAATGCCGGCGCCAGGTCGCTGCGGCTCGATGACGAGGACTTGCGCCTGATCGATGCGGGCTTCGAGGCTCCGAGGCGGCGGCAGACGTTGCGGATCATCTGAGCAAGGCCAGGGCTCTGCCCTGGACCCGCTGGGGCCCGCGGCCCCAGGCCCGCGTTGATCGAGTGGCGTTCGGGGCAGAGCCCCTGATCATTCGAAGTCGGTCGGGAGAGACTGCTCCCGCCAATGCGCGAACATGCGACGAAGCTGATGCGGCAGGATCCGGCTGAGGGAAAGGTCCGCCGGCAGCTCGTCCTCGCCGAAGAAGCCGACCCCCGACGTTTCCATGCTGCGCGCGGCTTCGCCGCCGGTGATCTCGCAGACGAAGAACATCTTGTAGCACGAGAACCCGTCCGGAGGGTGTCCCTGCCGGCTGCGGTCCCAGACGGCGGCGAGCTTGCGCACGCGCGTTTGGTAGCCGCTTTCCTCGCGCATCTCCCTGACGATGTTTTCCGCCGGCGTGAGGTTCACGTCGGCCCAGCCGCCGGGCAGGGTCCAGCGGTCCCCGTCGATCGTCTCGCGCACCATCAGCACGCGGCCCCGCTCGTCGAAGGCGGCGCCGCGCGTGTCGACCTTCGGGGTGGCGTAGCCGGATTGGTCGGCGAAGAGCTGCGCGAAACGCTCGACCGGGGCGCCCGAGTGGGCGCTGGCGATGCGGGTCGCCAGCGCCCGGAGGTTCTGGTAGCGCTCGCGGTCGTAGGGGTTGGGGTTGAAGGCCAGGCCGGTCTGCGCGATCGCCTGGATCTCGCGCATCCAGCTCATCCAGTCCGGTTCGGCCACGGTCCGCCCTCCCCCCGTCGCGCCCACCATGCCGCCGATCCGGCAGGCGACCAAGGCCGCGCGGGACGAGCGGGCTTCCGATAGACTCGGTGCGGTCGGATTCGGGGTGGGGCTTGGCGCTGCTGGTGCTTCTTCTGCTGCTCGGTGCCGGCATCGTGCTGGCGCTCCTGGCGTGCGTGCCCGGCCGGGACGAGCGAGTGCGGGACGGGCGGGTACAGGACGGGCGGATGGGTCTGGCCTGCCGGGCCGTGTGCGGGTCGTGCGCGGGTCTGGGGCTGGCGGCACTCGCCGGAGGTCTCGGCACGGCGTCGTTGACGTTGCCGTTCGGACTGCCCGGTGCGAGCGCCGTGGTGT
>CAXUBM010000350.1:0-1179 GCA_964249235.1 uncultured Acetobacteraceae bacterium
CTGCGGGCGTTCGTCGCGTCCGAGACGGCACGTGCCCGCGCCGGTCTCGCCGGGCGGGCGCGCTACGAGAGCCGCTTCACGGTGAGCACCTATCGGCGGCGGCTCCAGGCCCTCTTCGAGCAGGTGTGCGAGCCGGCCGGGCAGCCGCTGATCGCGGCCGAGGCCGACGCGCGATGAGCATGGCCGCGACCGGCATCGGGCTGGCGGGCGCCGGCGCCACCGACAAGCCCGGCGCGGGGCGATTCCACCTCGCCTTCTACATGCACTCGCTGGCCGGCGGCGGGGTCGAGCGCATGCGTCTGCACCTGCTCGCCCGGCTGCGCGACCTCGGCATCCGGACCACGCTGCTGCTGCACACCGGCGAGGGCGAGCTGCGGCACGCCCTGCCGCCCGATCTCGACGTGCGCGACTTCGGCACGCGACGGACGCTCCTCGACGCGGCACCGCTCGCCCGCTTCCTGCGCGCCGAACGGCCGGACGCGCTCGTGGCCAGTCTGGGCCACAACAACGTCGCCGCCATGCTGGCCAAGCTGGTGGCGCGCTCGGCGACCAACCTCATCGTCTGCCAGCACAACGCGCTGTCCGAGGAGGCGCGCTCGGGCGGCGCCTATCGGCCGCTGCCGGCGCTGTACCGGCTGCTGACGCCGCTCGCGGCCGACCACGTCGTGGCGGTGTCCGAGGGGGTGGCCGACGACATGGCCCGCAGCACCCGCCTGGCGCGCGGGCGCATCGAGGTGATCGGCAACCCGGTGATCACGCCCGACTTCGCCGCCCGCGCCGACGAGCCGCTCGATGATCCCTGGTGCGCGGCCGGCGCGCCGGCCGTCTACGTCGCGGTCGGCCGGCTGGTGCCGCAGAAGGACCACACCACGCTGATCAGGGCGTTCGCCGCCCATCGCCGCCAGCACCCGTCCCGGCTGATGATCCTCGGCGAGGGGCCGCTGCGCGAGCCGCTGGAGCAGCTGGCGCGCGATCTCGGCGTCGCCGAGCATGTGCGCCTGCCTGGCTTTCGCGCCAATCCGCTGCCCACCATGCGCCGCGCCGCAGCGGTCGTGCTCTCCTCCGTCCACGAGGGGCTGGGCAACGTGCTGATCGAGGCGCTGGCCTGCGGCACCCCGGTCGTCTCGACCGATTGCCCCTACGGGCCGGCGGAGATCCTGGGCGGCGGCGCCTACGGGC
>CAXUBM010000350.1:1189-2852 GCA_964249235.1 uncultured Acetobacteraceae bacterium
AAGGCGTGGAAGTGCGACCCGTGCCCGCGCCGGGCCGCCGCCTTGCGCGCCCGCGCCCAGGACTTCACCGTCGAGCGCGCCGCCGAACGCTACCTGGCGCTGGCGCGAACGAAGTCGGGCGCCTCCTGGCGCCGGCATCACGCCGAGGCCTGGGCGTGAGCGGCGCGCGGCGCGTCTTCGGCTTCATACCGGCGAGCGAGGACCGGTCGGCGATCGTCGAGCGCATCCTGGCGCCCCCAGATGTCGTGTCGCTGGTCGTCACGCCCAACATCGACCATGTCGTCCAGCTCCGGCGCAACGGTGCCTTCAGGCGGGCCTACGCGCACGCGGCGTCGGTGCTCTGCGACGGCGCCCCGGTCGCCGCCTATGCGAGGCTGCACGCCCACAAGCCCAGCCGGATCACCGGCTGCGACCTCCTCGACGAGATCATGCGCCGTCCGTGGCCGGCCGAGCAGCGCGCCTTCTTCGTCGTCGACTGCCAGGCGACGGCGGATGCGGTGCGCGCCTGGTCTGCGGACCGCGATCCCGGTCGGGTCGCGGTCGCGGTGCCGCCGCCCGGCTTCATCGAGGACGGCGCCTACTGCGCCGCGCTGGCCGACCGCATCGCCGCGCATCGCACCACGCTGCTGGTGATGGGGGTCGGCGCGCCGCGCAGCGAGATCTTCGTCGATCGCCACCGCGACCGGCTGCCCGCCTGCTGGGCGCTGTGTGTCGGCCAGGCGGTGAAGATCACCCTCGGGCTGGTCCGGCGCGCGCCGGCGCCGATCCGCGTCCTCTGCCTCGAATGGAGCTGGCGCCTGTGGCAGGAGCCGCGACGCCTCGGTCGCCGCTACCTGACCGGCGCCTTCCTCTTCCTGCTCGCCGTCGCCGAGGATCTCCTGGCGCCGTCGTCGCGGTTCGAAACGGCCGAGCGAACATGATGCCGGCCCGCACCCGGGCGCCGCGCCTGCCGTTTCTGCTGGCGGCCGCCGCGGTCGCGGTGTCGCTGGGCGTGTCCGCCAACCTCCTCTACGTGCTGGGCGTCGACTACGCCCACCCCGGCGGCAACCCGCTGGTCAAGTTCCACCCGGCGACCTGGCTGCTCTCGTCGGGCGTCCTTGCCCTCCTCCTGAGCGAACGCGACCCCGTCCGGGCGCTGCCGCAGGCACTTGCCGCCTCGCCGGCGCTAACGTGGTACCTTTTCCTGATCACCGCCACGATGCTGTTCTCGGCGGTCAGCGTGGGCCTCTCCGGGGCGACCGTCTATGTCGAGAGCTATCTCTCGGCGGGCCTCGCCTGCCTGCTCCTGCGCGGCCTGTCGCCGGACCGGCGGCGGACGATCGCCCGCCTGATCCTCGCCCTGCTGGCGCTGAACGCCGCGGTCGCGATCGGCGAGGCGCTCACCCAAACCCATCTGGTGCCGATCTACCTCGAGGAGACGGCGCTCGTCGACGAGGCCGGCGCCTTCCGCCCGTCGGCGCTGGCCGACCATCCGCTGACGGCGGCGATGCTGACGGTGACGGGCGGATGCCTGGCGATGTCGCTTCGGCCTCCTTGGCTGCCGGCGCTGCTGGCGATGTTCGGGGGCGCCCTGCTCGCCTGCGGTGGCCGGGCCTCGCTCGCCATCGCCCTGGGGGCCGCGACCGGCGCCGCCGCCCGCGCGCTCGGCCGCGACCTGCTCCGC
>CAXUBM010000351.1:0-2836 GCA_964249235.1 uncultured Acetobacteraceae bacterium
CGGTACGGCGCTCCTGGTCGGCGACGAGGACGTCGTCCGGCTCAGCACCGCAGACACGCTTGCCGGTCTTGGCTACCAAGTCGTAGAGCCCGCCTCGAGCGAAGAAGCGCTGCGGCTCATCGAGGGAGGAACGCCTGTCGATCTCGTCGTCACCGATCACCTCATGCCAGGCATGACGGGGACGGATCTTGCGCGCAGCATTCGAAGCCGACGCCCTGAGACGCCCGTCCTGGTCGTCTCAGGCTACGCCGAAGCCGACGGCGTCGCCTCCGACCTGCCACGGCTGACAAAGCCGTTCCGAAAAGACGAGTTAGCGTCCAGCCTCGCTGGACTCTCGTCGTTGGCGCAGTAGCGCGCAGCCCGAAAGACCGGTGATGCTGATGACTGACGCCCCGTCCCGCAGCCGCCACCTTGTGGATCCGACGCTGCTGCCGCTGCTCGATCTTTTCCCCACCGTGCCGCTGGACGATGCGGTGCTGAAAGAGATGCGGGAGCGGGGCTGGCCGCTGCCTGCGGCCGAACCGGAGATCGCCGCCGCCGTGCCGCGCACGCGCCGCACGGTCCCGGGTTCCCGCGGCGCTCCGGACGTCCCTGTGGACGTCTACCTTCCGAATCGCTCGCAGGGCTCCACCCCAGCCATCCTGCACATCCACGGCGGAGGCTACGTCTCAGGCTCGGCGGCGACGATGGAGCCGGTGCTGCAAACGATCGCCTACTCTCAAGGCTGCGCCATCGTGTCTGTGGAGTACCGCCTGGCGCCGGAGACGCGTGCTCCAGGCGCGGTGGAGGACTGCTACGCCGCGCTCTCCTGGATTATCGCGCACGCGGGCGAACTCGGCATCGACGCCTTGCGCATCGGCGTCATGGGCGAGAGCGCGGGCGGCGGCTTGGCTGCGGCCCTCGCGCTCCTGGCTAGGGATCGGGGCGAGCATCGGCTGGCGTTCCAGCATCTGATCTATCCCATGCTCGACGACCGAACCGCCGCGTCCGATGACCCGCACCCGGTGACTGGCGAGTACATCTGGACCCCGCACAACAACCAATTTGGCTGGGCCGCGCTGCTCGGGCACGCGCCTGGCGAGGTGGAGGTGTCGCCTTACGCCTCGCCGGCACCGCGCGGCGTCGCTCGCCGGTCTGCCGCCGACCTTCATCTCCACAGGCGCGCTCGACCTGTTCCTGGAGGAAGACCTGGAGTACGCACGACGACTGATCCGCGATGGCGTGCCATGCGAGCTGCACGTCTATCCCGGCGCCTTCCACGCTTTCGACATGGCCCCGGTGGCGGCCGTCGCCGCCGCAGCCCGGCGGGACAGCGCCGAGGCGCTCGCCCGGACGGCTGGTTAGGACAAGACAGCGGCGCACGCCGCCGTTCTGCCCGCAAGGCGTCTCTCTACAGTCGCGCAAAGCTCTGATGCGTTGTTCGGCCTAGACAACGCAGCGTTCCTAATCCGAACACCCGTCGTAGACATTTGGAGAAGCGCATTGTCGAAGGTGTGGTTGATTACGGGTGCCGGCAGCGGCTTGGGCCGCCATGTGGCGGAGGCCGCGCTCAGGTCCGGGGCGTCGGTCGTCGCGTGCGCGGACATCGGAGATCCTTGCCCCCTCAGCGAAGCGTTCGGCGATAGGCTTCTTCCGGTCGAACTTGCCGTGCGCAACGAGGCGGCAGCCCGGGATGCGGTGGACAGGGCGGTCGAAGCCTACGGCCGGCTCGATGTCCTGGTGAACAACGCCGGCTATCGATTCAATGCGCCCGTCGAGCAGATCAGCTCCGAGCAGTTTGGCGACGTGATCGAGACCTGCCTTTTCGGGGTGGTGAACACGACCCGCGGGGCCGGGTCCGTAATGCGGAGGCAGGGGAGCGGCTACATCATCCAGGTGTCGTCTATCGGCGGTCGCGTGACCATCCCGTCGTGGATGCCGAAGGTGTCGCCGCCGAGCAGCGCCACGTAGTTGGCTTCGCTCGGATGCACCTCGGCGTAGATGCGGGTTGCCAAGCCGTAGGTATTGGCCAGCGCCAAAATTTTCGGCGCAGCCGCCGAATCGAGGATCTACTCATAGGTCTTGTTCTCGTCCACTATGGCGACGACACGGGCGTAGCGTGGGACACGAGCGTCCGCCGGGAGGTCTGCTGACAGCGTGGGGCCGCCAACGCCCATGACGAGGAGGCCGGCGAGCGCTCCCAAGCGGTTCGAGGCGAGCGCTTTGGCTCATTAACCTGTCCTTCTAGCGCTCAGGACGCGTTCTTCTCTTCCTCGCACGTCGATGCGACACCGCCGCGACGTCCCTCAGTTCGTCGGGTCGAACACCAACAGCCTGAGGGTGCCAGCCAGGAAGCGCCTGCGGCCCGTGGTAGGCCCCGCCGGATCGATGTCGGCGCCGGCCACGAACAGCCGGCCCGTCGAGGTGTCGACGGCCATGGTCCGCGCGCCCACCTGCGTCTTGATCGGCTCCAGCGCTCGATAGGTATTGGCGTCCACCTCCTGAATGACGCTGATGGTGCCGTCCTTGCCGTTGGAGCTGAACACGCGCCGATGCACGGGATCGAAACCGGCCGAGTCGGTCCCAAGGCCGATGGGCTCGGACGCGATCTCCCGCCCGGTGTCGGCGTCGAGCACGTCAAGCTGGCCGTTCTCGCACGAGGTGAACAGCCGCCGCCGCTCGGGATCGATAGCAAGGCCATGGGGGCTCTTGCAGTCGGGCACCGGCCAGCGCGCCGAGACGGTGTTGCTCGCCATGTCGATCCGGACCACCTCGCCGCGTACGGCGCCCTTGACGAACAGATGGCCGCGCCCATCGGGCCCGGCGGCCTCCAGGGCGCCTCCGACCCAGATGGTGG
>CAXUBM010000352.1:0-2830 GCA_964249235.1 uncultured Acetobacteraceae bacterium
CCTGATCACCCTCGCAAGCTGCGGGTTCCAGCCGCTCTACGAGCACGGCCCGGACAGTCCCACCGCGGACCTGCCGGCGATCTACGTCAACAACATCGGCGGCCGCTACGGACAGCTCATTCGCGAGAGCCTGCAGCAGGACCTCGGCACTCCGGCCTCGGGCGCGTCCGCCACCTACCAGCTCGACGTCGCGCCCGCTCTGAGCGCCGCGGGCATCGCCGTGCAGTCCGACAACTCCTCCCCCTACACCCGCGAGATCGGCTCCGCCATCTGGACGCTCCGCACCGTCGGCATCACCCCCGTCATCCTCGCATCCAGCAGCGCGCGCACCGTCGACGGCTTCGACAACATCGACCAGCAATATTTTCAGAGCACCGTCTCCGGCGAGACCACCCAGACCCGGATCGCAGCCAACCTCGCCGACGCGATCACGCTCCAGCTCGCCACCTGGTTCAGGCGCCACAACGAGCCGCAGCGGCACGGGTGAAGATCGACGCTCGCGCCGTGGAACGCTTTCTCGCCGACCCGGGCCCCTGTCGGGCGGTCCTCCTGCACGGCGACGACCAAGGGCTGGTGCACGAGCGCGCCGACCGGCTGACCCGCGCCGCGGCCGGTGCCCTCGACGACCCGTTCCGCGTCGCCTCGCTCGAACGCGACGCCCACGACCGGCTCGAGGAGGAGGCGACCGCGCTGTCGCTGATCGGTGGCCGCCGCGTGGTCCGCGTCCGCGACGCGGTGGACGCCGTCACCCCGGCTCTCGACCGCGCGCTGCGCGCCGGCCCCGACTGCCTGATCGTCATCGAAGCGCCCTCGCTGCCCGCCTGCTCCAAGCTGCGCACCTTGCTCGAGGCCCGGCCGGATGGCGCCGTCATCCCCTGCTACCAGGAGGAGGGACGCCAGCTCGCTTCCTCCCTGCGCGCGATGATCGAGGCCGAGAGCTGCCGGATCGAGCCCGACGCGCTCAGCCTGCTGGCCGACAGCCTCGGCGCCGACCGCGCCGCCTCCCGCGGCGAAGTGGAGAAGCTCGTCCTCTACGCGGGCGACGCCCGCCTGATCGACGTCGCCGCCGTCGAGGCCTGCGTCGCCGACGCGTCCGCCATTTCGCTCGACGACGCCCTGCACGCCGCCACCGAAGGCGACATCGTGCGCGCCGACCGGGCGATCGAACGCGCCATCGCCGACGGCGCCGCGCCGGTCCAGATCGCCCGTTCCATGCTCTATCACCTGCACAAGCTGCGCGCCGCCCGCCTCGCCATCGAGAAGAACGGCATGACCGCCGCCGATGCCGTCCGCGGCGTCCGCCCTCCCGTCTTCTTCAGGCGCGTGCCGGGCTTCACCCGCGCGCTCGGCGCCTGGACCGTCGCCTCGCTCGAACGCGCCGCCAGCGAGACCAATCGCATCGAACTCGCCTGCAAGCAGACCGGCGCCCCCGACTTCGCCCTCACGCGCCACCTCGTTGCCGCCATCGCGCGCGAGGCCGCGCGGAAACCCTCGTGACCGGCATCACCCTCTTCGATCGGCTGTGCAGCGACTCCGCGCGCGAGTGGGACGCCTATGTCCGCCACCCGTTCGTCGAGTCGCTCGCGAGCGGCACGCTGCCTCCCGTCTGCTTCCGCCGCTACCTCACCCAGGACTACCTGTTTCTGATCCAGTTCTCCCGCGCCTACGCGCTGGCCGCCTACAAGGCCGACACCCTGGAAGACCTGCGCGCTGCCGCCCGCACCCTGTCGGGGCTGCTCGAGATCGAGATGCCGCTGCATGTGCGCGTCTGCGCCGGCTGGGGCATCGATGAAGCCGCGATGCGGGCCGAGCCCGAAGCGCTGGAAACGATCGCCTACACCCGCTTCGTCCTCGACCGCGGCCATGGCGGCGACCTGCTCGACCTCGAGGTGGCACTCGCCCCTTGCGTCCTCGGCTACGCCGCCATCGGCCGGCGGCTCCGGTCCGCCGGCATCGGCCACGCCAACCCCTACGCCGCCTGGATCGAGACCTACGCCGGCGCCGACTATCAGTCCGTTGCCGCCGCGGCGCATGACGCGCTCGAGCGACTTTGGGCGCGGCGCGGCGCCGAGGCCCGCTACCCCGCCCTTCTCGCCGTCTTCCGCGCCGCGACCTGGCTCGAGACCGCGTTCTGGCAGATGGGCCTTGCCGCCGCCTCCGAGGCGGCTATGGTGCGTCCGCTGACGTCCGCGTAGCTCAGCAGGATAGAGCACAGGATTCCTGAACGAATTGGGCGCGGCGCCCGGAAACGGCGCCGTGGATCCGCTCGAAGTCGGGGAACGCTCCGCGCGCTCGCACGGTGCCGATCCCGAGCCAAGCCCGCGCTGAACGGCGCGGGAAGGTGTAGAGACTGGGTGGGCGGCACCTAACGGCCGACGCGACCGGGCCCAAGGTGAAGGGACAGTCCAGACCACGAACGGAGCCTGGCACGCGCCCGGGTCCGGCGGCGAAAGCCGAAGTGGGATTGAATCCTGGGGCCGTGGGTTCGAATCCCGCCGCGGACATCAGCCTTCTGCAACTGGCCCACCGGTCCTGGTGGCGCTGCTTCTGAGGCGGCGAGACGAGCGGAGCCCAGGAATGACTTTCACCGTAGGCGACAAGGTCCAGCTTAAGTCAGGCGGTCAGGTGATGACGGTCGACAATGTCGTGGGCGACCGCCTGAGCGTGACGTGGAAGGACGCGCAGGGTCAGGAGCAGGCGGAGGAGTATGTGGCCGAGATGCTCAAACCGGCCGAGAGCGCCCCCGAGTAGCCGAAGGCGGGAGGGGCCGAGCACGCGGATCCGGAAGCCCCGGTCGGGTGTGCCGCACACCGGGACAGGTCCAGAACGC
>CAXUBM010000353.1:0-1038 GCA_964249235.1 uncultured Acetobacteraceae bacterium
GCCCAGGTGCGACGGCGCCGCGCCCTCGCCGAACTCGGCGTCCTCGCGGAACATGCCCAGCAGGTGCTCCTCGAGGCCCATCATCAGCGGATGCACCCAGGTGTCGAACAGCACGTTCGCGCCCTCGAAGCCCATCTGCGGCGAGAAGCGGGCGGGGAAGTCCTGCACGTGCACCGGCGCCGAGATCACCGCGCACGGGATGCCGAGCCGCTTGGCCACGTGGCGCTCCATCTGGGTGCCGAGAACGAGCTCGGGTTCGGCGGCGGCGATGGCGGCCTCGACGTCGAGATAGTCGTCGGTGATCAGCGCCTCGACGCCATGGCGGGCGGCCGCCTCGCGCACGTCGCGCGCGAACTCGCGCGAATAGGTTCCCAATCCGACCACCGCGAAGCCGAGTTCCTCGGCCGCCACGCGGGCGGCCGCGATCGCGTGGGTCGCGTCGCCGAACACGAACACCCGCTTGCCGGTCAGATAGGTCGAGTCGACCGAGCGCGAGTACCAGGGCAGGTTGCCGGGCGCGATCTCGGGCACGTCGATGCCGGGCGCGTCGATGCCGGCCAGCGCACACACGCCGGCGATGAAGTCGCGGGTGGCGCCGACGCCGATCGGAACCGTGCGCAGCGTCTTCTGGCCGAACTGGCGCTCCAGCCAGCGCGCCGCGGTGTCGGCGATCTCGGGGTAGAGCACGACGTTGAAGTCCGCGTCGCCCAGACGGGCGAGGTCGGCGACCCCCGCACCGAGCGGGGCGGTCACGTTGACGGTCACGCCGAGCCGTTCGAGCAGCGCGCGGATCTCGCGCAGGTCGTCGCGGTTGCGGAACCCGAGCGACGTCGGGCCGAGCAGGTTGCACGACGGGGCGCGGCCGCTGCGCGGCGCGCGCTCGCCGGCGGCGAAACGACGCACCAGCGCATAGAACGTCTCGGCCGCCCCCCAGTTCTCCTTGCGCTGGTAGGCCGGCAGATCGAGCGGCACCACCGGCACCGGCAATCCGCGTGACAATCCCGCCGGATCGTCCTGGATCAGCTCACCGGTGCAGGA
>CAXUBM010000353.1:1048-1775 GCA_964249235.1 uncultured Acetobacteraceae bacterium
GGCGCCCACGAGCAGCGCGTCGGGTCGGAAGCGCTCGACCGCTTCGCGCGCGGTGCGGCGGAACAGGTCCGCGGTGTCGCCGCCGAGGTCGCGGGCCTCGAACGTGGTGTAGGTGACCGGCGGGCGGCTGTCGCGCCGCTCGATCATCGTGAACAGCAGGTCGGCGTAGGTGTCGCCCTGCGGCGCGTGCAGCACGTAGTGGACGCCGCGCATGGACGCCGCCACCCGCATGGCCCCTACGTGGGGCGGTCCTTCATAGGTCCAGACCGCGAGCTGCATCGGCTAGACCCTGAGCCGCAACGCGCGATCGATAGGGCGCGCGAACAGGGCGGCGAGATCGCCCGCCTGTTCGAAGCCCTGGATCGGGGTGAAGACGAGTTCGATTGACCATTTGGGCGTGAAGCCTTCCGCCTGCAGCGGATTGGCGAGGCCGAGGCCGCAGACGACCACGTCCGGCCGCGCATCCCGGCACCGATCGAGCTGACGCTCCAAGTCCTGGCCCTCGCTGAGCGGGATGGCCACGTCCAGGCTGTTCAACTCCGCCGCCATCAGGCCCCGGTGCAGGTAGGGGACGCCGACCTCCACCGGGATCATGCCGAGTTCGCGCGACAGCATGCGGGCGAGGGGAATCTCCAGCTGGCTGTCGGGGAAGAAGAAGATGCGCTTGCCCTCAAGCATCGATCGATGGCGGGCCATCGCCGCCTCGGCGCGGACGCGGGGCGCGGCG
>CAXUBM010000353.1:1785-2092 GCA_964249235.1 uncultured Acetobacteraceae bacterium
GAGGGGGAATAGCGCGTCAAGGCGGCGTGCGCCCCGCTCGCCAAGCGCCCGCGCCGTCTCGCCCAGGAAGGGCTGGGCCAGCAACACGCGGGTGTTCGTCCCGACCGGCGGTAGGCTCTGCGCACTCCTCGCTGGCAGGAAATGTACGGGGGCCAAGCCCAGGGCGTCGAACAGACGGCGGAACTGGTCCTCCACCACGTCCGCCAGCGTCCCGACCACCAGCAGCGACGGCGCCGCATCGGTCGGCTCGACGGGCAGAGCCGGGACAAGGGACGCGAGGCAAGCATCTTCGCCTTGGGTGAAGGTC
>CAXUBM010000353.1:2102-2820 GCA_964249235.1 uncultured Acetobacteraceae bacterium
GGCATGTGCTTTGCAGCGAGCCGTTCGGCGGCGCGACCGAGGTCGATCTTAATGACCTCAGAGGGACATGAGCCGACCAGGAACAGGAGCTTGATCTCAGGCCGGCGCGACAGCAACCGCCCCACGACCCGATCGATCTCTTCGTGCGGATCGGCGCGACCGGCGAGGTCGCGTTCTTCCAGGATGGCGGTGGCGAAGCGCGGCTCGGCGAAAATCATCACGCCCGCAGCCGATTGCATCAGGTGGGCGCAGGTGCGTGAACCGACGATCAGGAAAAAGGCGTCCTGCATCTTGCGATGCAGCCAGGGGATTCCCGGCAGACCACAGAAGACCTCCCGCTGACCGCGCTCGCGGAGCACCGGCCGCGCTGTCGCTGCGCGCGCCAGGGCGAGTCCATCGCCGTCCGGGCTCCAGCGGCGGCCTCCACAAGGGCGGCGGGCGTCCGGACGTCACTCCCATGCCGTCGCGCGGCGCGAAGCTTCAGGACAAATTGGGTCGCATTGATCGCATAGGCGGCGTAGGCGGCCAACGCCACGCTCATCAGCAGGCCTGAAGACGCGCGACCCGACGCAAGCAGGCCCAAATACAGGGTGTGCAGCGCCAGCACCACAAAGCTGAACATATCTTCCCAGAAAAAGGCGGCGGCGAACAGATAACGGCCGAAAACCGCCTTCTCCCAGACGGCGCCCGTGATCATGATGGTATAGAGCGTCAACGT
>CAXUBM010000354.1:0-2815 GCA_964249235.1 uncultured Acetobacteraceae bacterium
CAGCCGCACCGGGCACGCGCGCGTCTGCGCCGCCGACACCCCGTGCAGAAACGTCCGCTCCCGCCCCACCTCCAGCGAAGGATACCAATCGGTCGGCAGATGCAGCGTCACCAGCGCCGGCGGCCCGTCCTGCGGCAGCACCTCCGCGAAATCCAGCCCATGCAGATGGATCAGATCCACTCCGTCCATCGACCGCCGCACCGCGTCGCGCGTCGCCGCCACCGCCGCCGCCCGCGCCGCGTCGTCGATGATCCCTGGTACTACGCCGGTCTCCACCAGCCGCCCGGCGGCGACACTGCCGGCGCAGCCTACCACCACAGACTGGTGCCCCGCCGCCGCCAGCGCCCGATCGATCGCCGACAGCACCTGCTCCGCGCCGCCTACCGCATCCGGTCCCACCGGCGCCAGCGCGTAGGCCACGCTCAGAACGGCAAGACTCAAGGGCTCCGCCCTTGACCCGCTGAGGACTTGCCCCCAGACCCCGGTTTGCGGAGGGGCAAAGCCGTTCGCCTTGCTATCGCCGCCCCGGCGCGTAACGCCTGATCATCGCCGCACAGAACTCCGCGAACTCCGCCGGCTCCAGCGGCGGCGCCGTGTAGTGCGGCCACACCCCCTTGTGCTCCGGCGTGAAGCAGAACGTCACCGTCACGTCGAACCCTTCCAGCGCCCGCATCTGCCGGTCGAACCAGGCCTCCGCGTTCGGCCGATACCAATCCGCCCAGCTCAATCCCGTCCGCAGGTACGTCACCCCCAGCTCGCGCATCAGCCGCACCGCGTCGTCCAGCCGATGGTCCTCGAAATGAAACCACTGGCACAATCCGATCGCCGGCGTGTAGTCCGCGAACCGCCGCGCCGCGATCTTCGGCTCGCCTCGCTCGTCGTAGAGCCCGAGATGGAAATGCCGGTAATACGACGATCCTTCCGCCTCCCGGTGCCGCGTCGTCGCCTCCCACGCCGCCGGCAGATCGTAGAGGCTGTACCAATGGATCCGCGGCGCCCGTCCGATCAGCAGCTCCGCCGTCCGTTTCAACCCCCAATCCTGCACCTCCTCGGCCCCGAACGTGGAAATCCCCACCTCCGACACCCAGACCGGCAGCTCCGTGCAGGCCTGGATCTCCCCAATCTTCTCCGGCCAATCCGACAGCCGCCAATGGTTCCAATCCATCGGAAACCCATGCACCGCCACCGCGTCGAGCGCATCCAACGCCCCCTTCGACGCCAGCAGTCGCAGAAAGTCCGGATCGATCGGCGACATCCCGCCCAGCACGCGCGGCAAGCCCGGCGCTTCCGCCGCGATCGCCTCTCCCGCCAACCGCGCCATCGCCGCGAAGGTGGACCAACCCGGGTCGTTCTCGAGGTCCCAGTGGGACTTGTTGTTCGGCTCGTTCCAGATCATCGCCGCTTCGATCACGGCCGCTGTCCCCGCGCCGGATACACCGCCTCCGCGAAGTCGCCCCGCGCCACCCGCCGGCAGATGAACACCTCCTCCTCCGGCTGGCCCGTCACCCGAAACCCCGCGCTCCTCAGCATCGCCGTCGTACAGGCCCGGTTCGGCGCCCACCAGTTCGTCGGATCGCCCGAGTAGGACTGCTCGATGAAGTGCATCCTCGGATAGCCCGGCGCGTCGAAATGCCCCATCTCGAAGAAGTCGTAATCGCGCGCCACCTGCGCCACCGCGTCGCTTCCCCTCTGCATCGACTGGAACGCGAACAGGTCGGCCGCGACATGTTCCCAGATCAGGTCGAGCGCCAGCAACGGATGCCGAAGATGGTAGAACACGCCGAAGAACAGCACCACATCGAACCGCTCGCCCAACGTCGCCACGTCGAAGACCGACATCTCCCGAAACTCGATCTCTAATTCCTCCACCTCCGCCGCGAACCGCGCCTGCGCCAGATAGTGCGGGTCGTGGTCGATCCCCAGCACCCGCGCCGCCCCGCGCCGCTTCATCGCCATCGAGTAGAACCCGCCGTTGCAGCCGATGTCGAGCACGCTCTTGCCCGACAGATCCGCAGGCAGCGCGTGCTCGAAGCGCTGCCACTTGTTGTTGGGATAATCGTAGAGGAAGTGGTTCGGCGCCGTCCGCACCCCCTTCAGGTCGAGATTATGGAACCAGGGACCCAGCGACACCGCTTGCTCGCGGATCCGCGCCTCGGTCCACCGCTCGCTCACCAACGCCGCCCCGCCGTCTCGACCCGAAACGATCCGACGGCGGGCTCCGTCTCGCTCAGCAGCTGCAGCGCCTCCCGGTAACCGTGCAGGGTGCCCACATCGACGTAGCGAGCCCCGGCCCGCACGCCCCAAGCCTCGCCGCCGCGCGCCAGCCAGGCCTGCACCAGCGTTCCCACGTAGACGTCCGCCCTCGCCCGCTCTTCCCACAACGCGTGCAGCTCGTGCAGCACCCGCCCAGGCAGCTTGAACGCCCCCCAGATCCACCCGCTCGTCACCTCTGCCGACTTCACCAGCAGCCGCTCCACGCGCCCCTGCGAATCGGTCTCGACGCTGTCGAACAGCTCGGGCCGCTCCACCGGAAACAGCAGGAACGAGCACCGCCCGTCCGGCAGCGCCGCGCGCGCGTCGGCCGGAAACCAGATCGTGTCCGGCAGCCCGACCACCACCATCTCGTCCTCCCCGATCAACGGCCTGGCCCGGAAGATCGCGTCGCACAAACCGTCCGCCCGGTCCTGAACGACATAGGCGACCGGCACCGTTCCGATCGATCCGCCATAGTAGTGCACGATGTCCGACTTCCAGGCCGAGATCACCAGACAGATCTTGTCCACCCCCGCCGCCGTCATCCGCTCGACCAGATACT
>CAXUBM010000355.1:0-2811 GCA_964249235.1 uncultured Acetobacteraceae bacterium
GGCTCAAACGGTGGCGCGTTCCACGGCTCCAGCGGCTCCGCCGGCTGCACGTCGTAATGTCCGTAGAACAGCACCCGCGGCAGACCCTCGGCGCCGGTGCCCGGGTGCATCGCCCGAACCACCGGATGTCCCGGCGTCTCGTCGATCCAGGCCGAAAACCCGATCTCCTCCAACCGCCTCGCCAAATGCGAGGCCGCGCGTCTGCAATCGGGGGCGTGGACCGGCTGCGCGCTGACGCTCGGGATGCGCAGCAATTCGACCAGCCGCGTCTCCGCCCCCGGCATCGACGCTTCGAGATGATCGAGGACCTCGGTCAGAATCGTGTCCGGCATCAGGATGGCTCCCGAGCGATGGCGCGCAGGCCGTAGGTGTTGAGAAACATGTGGACGCTCGCGTCGGCGATGGCATTGATCTCGTCGGTGCTGACCTGGCTGTGCACGTCGAGCACCCGACAAAGCCAGAGCCGCGTCTTGCACAGGGCGCCGAATTGCTCGGCCGCCAGAAACGGGTCGTCGACCGCGAGCCGGCCCGCCCTCGTCTGTGCACTCAGCCAGGCCGCCAGTTCGGCGCATCCGCGCCGATGCCCGGTTTCGTAGTAGATCCGCGCCAGGTCCGGAAATTTCGGCGCCTCGGAAACGAGGATCCGATGCAGCGTTTGAAACGAATGCGACAGGAAGGCACTGATCAGCCGCCGCGCCACTCCCGTCAGGAACAACGTCACGTCCGGCTCCGACTCGACCGACTGCATGATCCAGGCAATCCGCTCGCCCGTCTCCTGCTCGACAAAGGCGGCGAACAGCGCCGACTTGCTATCGAAATAGTTGTAGAGGGTGCCCTTAGACACGCCTGCCTGCTCGGCGATCCGCGACATGCTCGCGCCGTCATACCCGGCCTGGTTGAACACGCCGGCCGCACCTTCGATGATCTGTTGGCGCTTGGAGCCGGCGGTCGGCTCGACCACCACGGAAGCCACCACGTCTGAAACCCTTTCGCCTCCCTTGACTGACGATCCGGGAAAAGCCGATAGCTTGTCAACGCTGACCGAACCGATCGGTCAGCCGGAGGTTCGGTCGGGGGTCGCGTGTCTTCTGCGGAGTTGAAGAGCACGCCGGCCCGGCTTTCCGTCCGCGGCCGGCTGGCGTTGGCGACGCTCGCCACACTCTCCGGCTGCATGGTCGGGCCCGACTACAAGCGCCCTCAGACCTGGGCCGCCAGGAGCTTTACTGGATCCCACGGTCCGACGCTGGCCAATGCCGCCCGCGCCGGCAGCCTGCCGGTTGCGGCACCTCCCGATCCGTCCTGGTGGAAGGTGTTCGGGGATCCCGAGCTGACCGCGCTTGAGGCGCGCGTCGCCGGCGCCAACCTCTCCGTCAGGGAGGCCACTTTCCGCCTGGTGGAGAGCCGTGCCCAACGTCAGGTCACCGCGGCCGCCCTCTACCCGACGCTGCAGGGCACCGGCTCCTACATGCGCGACAAGCTGCCCAATCGCGTGCTGCAGCGCGCCCTGCAGAGCGGCATTTCGAGCCTGCCGCTTTCCGGTTCCACTCTCGATGGCGTGCGGCAGGAGGCAGGCGAGGTCGCGATCCCGCCGGTCGATCTTTGGCAGGACGCGATCGACGCCAGTTACCAGGTCGATCTGTGGGGCCAGGTCCGCCGGCAGGTCGAAGCCGCCACGGCTCAGCTCGAGCAGTCGGCCGACGCCCGCCGCAGCTCACTGATCTCCGCCGAAGCCGAGATGGCGCGCGACTACGTACAGCTCCGTGGCGATCAAACCTTGCTCGCCATCCAGCAAGACAACCTGCACACCGCCCAGCAGACGCTCACCCTGACCCGCCAGCGTTTCACGGGCGGCCTGACGACCGATCTCGACGTGCAGAACGCGCTGGCGCAGCTCGCCTCGACACAGAGTCAGATCCCCAACCTGCAGCAGCAGATCACCGAGCAAATCAATGCGATCAGCCTCCTGCTCGGCGCGCCGCCACAGGCGTTGGCTGGCGAGTTGCAGACCGCCGCGCCGGTGCCGCCGGTGCCGCCGCGCGTGCCCGTGGGCGTGCCGTCGGATCTGGTGCTGCGTCGGCCCGACGTCCGCCAAGCCGCCGACCAGCTTCACGCCGCCACCGCCCAGATCGGCGTCGCCGTCGCCGCCTTCTATCCGCAGGTCACCCTGACGGGGAACCTCAACGAACTCGCGCTGCAGTTCCGTGACCTCTTCACCTGGCAGTCGGCCGGCTACGAGTTCGGTCCCTCGGTCACGCTGCCTCTGTTCGAGGGCGGGCGGCTTCGCGGTCAGCTCCGCCTGAACAAGGCCCAACAGGCCGAGGCGGCGGTGTCCTACGAACAGACCGTGTTGCAGGCCTGGCACGACGTCGACAACGCTCTGACGTCGTATGGTGGCGAGCAGGAACGTCGCGACCAACTCGCCCGCTCGGTCGATGCCAGCAGAAACGCGCTCGCCTTGGCCGAGGACCAATATGCCCACGGCCTGACCACCTTCCTCAATGTGCTCGACGCCGAACGCACCCTGCTTTCCGCCCAACAGCAGTACGCGACCAGCACGACGACGGTCTCGACCAACTTGGTTCAGCTCTACAATGCGCTGGGCGGCGGCTGGGAGCAGACCTATCCGGCTTCGGCGATGCCGCCGGCAGAGGCCAAAACAGCGTCGCTTCCGTGACGTTCGGTTGACAGTCCACCGCCCAGAGACTAGCTAATGCCTTACCGACGGGCTGCCGCGCCACCTGGTGCTGGGAGCCCGTTTCGTTCTTTGACACTTGAATCAGTAAGGAAGGGATATGTTGGCGGCGCTCCTCT
>CAXUBM010000356.1:0-2809 GCA_964249235.1 uncultured Acetobacteraceae bacterium
GATCGGCGGGTGCGGTGCGAACCGACCTGCCGTCCGCGGCAATACTGGGCATGGTAGGTGGCGCGCTGGCCGGGTTTGTGCGGGACGCGGAAGCCGGAGCCTTCGCTTGTACGGCAGAGACGATCGACGCCGCGGGTGCTACGCTCGCTCCGTCCACGCCCAGGATAAGACTGTTGTCGTCCGGCGCAGAGCGCGGGCTTAGCGGTAGCCTCTCTGCGCCAGCATACGACGGTTTATACCGCCAGTCCGAAATGTTGACCTGTTCGTGGCAGGCTGCTCCTGGAGCGGAAGCACCGACCGCAAGGCCGATCTGGCGTGCCGAATGGGTCAGCCATTCGGCTCGGCAGTCTGAGACTGTGCTCCAGCGAACCCCCGGAAGCTGCCGGTGCCGCGACGTGCCGACGCGGGCTCAGCGAGAACGTGATTCGACCGATCGGTCGCGCGGATGCGTCCACAGCCCGGCCGACTGGTGGCCCACGCAGTTCATCGCGAACGCGTTCAGCAGCAGCGGTGTCATCTCGCGCGATCTCCGGCCGTCCTACCGGGGTCGCGCTGACGCACGAGGCCTTCGGGGTCGTCTCAACCCCCGCTGGCGCCAACGGTCCAGCCTGTGCGCCTGGCCGACCGCCTAGGCCGCGTGCCGCCCCCGCGCCGTCCCGTGCATCAATGCCTTGCCGTCCGCGGCTTCGAATAAATGCACCCGATCCGGCGGCACCAGGACACCCACTGTCGATCCGGTCCGAACCGGCACCCGGACCGGCGAGACGCCGACGATCAGGCGCCCACCGAGATCGAGCGCCAAGTGCGCCTCGTCACCCAGCCAATGGTTCGAGATCACCGTCGCCTGCCATCCTTCGCCACCGAGGCGCAGGTGCTGCGGACGAATGCCCAGCACCACCTCGCGTCCGACCGGCGGCAGCGCCGCGCCGTCGAGGTCGACGACCACCCGATCTCCCCCGTTCAGCCGAACGCCGCCCGGCACGACCGATCCGGCCAGAGCGTTCATCGGCGGCTCGCCGAAGAACGTCGCCACGAACAGGTTCTCCGGCCGGTCGCGCAGTTCCGCGGGTGCCGCGAACTGCTGCAGCACGCCGCCCTCCATCACCGCGATCCGGTCGGCCATCGCATTGGCCTCGGTCTGGTCGTGCGTCACCAGCACCGACGTCAGCCCGCGCGCGCGCGTCAGCGCCTTGACCCGCCCGCGCAGCATCGAACGCAGTTGCGGCTCGAGCTGTCCCATCGGCTCGTCGAGCAGATGCAGGTCCGCATCGCGCGCGAGGGCGCGCGCGAGCGACACGCGCTGTGCCTGGCCGCCCGACAGGCCCGACGGCTTGCGCGACAGCAGCGGCGTAATCTCGAGCAGCTCGGACACTTCCTGGACTCGTTGCCGCGGATCCATCGCCGCCTTGCCCCGTCCATCACGCCCCAGACCGAAACCGATGTTGTCGGCCACCGTCAGCGGCGGATAGAGCGCATAAGCCTCGAACGCCATCGCCACGTTGCGTCGCGCCGGCGGCAGCCGGTCGATCCGCCGTGACGCGAGCTCGATCGTGCCTTCGCTGACCTCCTCAAACCCGGCGATCATCCGCAGCGTGCTGGTCTTGCCACACCCGGACGATCCGAGCAGGGCCACGAACTCGCCTTCCTCAATCAGCAGGTCGAGCGTCTTGACCGCCGCCGTCGGGCTGCGACCATAGACCTTGCTCACCCCTCGCAACGAAAGCGTCAAGCCGGTGCCTCCGACCGATCGAGGATGCCGCTCGCAGCATCGTAGAGCAACGCCCGATCCGCGTTCGGCCTGAACCAGACCGCAGCGCCCGCCTGAGGCACTTCGCCGCCGGCGCTCGCCAGTAACTCCTCGCCGCCTTCCGTGCGAAGCAGCATGATGAACCGATCATGCAGCGGTGTCACCGCCTCCAACATCGCCGCCGCCGCACCGGCAACCGGCTGCGTCGTCACCGCCAGGTCTTCCGGGCGCATCCCGAGCAGCGCGTCGCGACCGACCACCCCGGCGCCCGCGCGCAGTCCCAGATCCAGGCCGAGCGCCTGGACCCGGACCCCGTCATTGCCCGGGTTCGGGCGGCACGGCACCAGATTGACGGGCGGGTCACCGAACAGACGCGCGACCGCGACCGTCGCCGGCCGGTCGTACACTTCCTCCGGCTCGTCGCATTGCACCACCCGTCCCTCGATCATCACCGCGATCCGGTCGCCGAGTGCCATCGCCTCGCGGTAATCCTGCGTCACGTAGATCGATGCTGCGCCTGAACGGCGCAGCAGCCGCGGCAACTCCATCCGCATCTCGTAGCGCAGCTTGGCGTCGACGTTGCGCAGCGGGTCGTCGAGCAGCAGCACCTTGGGTTCACCCACCAGCGCCCGCGCCAGCGCCGTGCGCTGTTTTTGTCCATTCGACAGCGCACGCGGCAACTGCTCCAGCACGTGCGAGATGCGCAGCATCTCGGACACGCGCGCCACGCGCGCGTCGATCTCGGTGCGGCCGAGCTTGCGCGCACGCAACGGGCTGGCGATGTTCTCCCTCGCCGACAGATGCGGGTAGAGCGCGAAGTTCTGGAACGCGACGCCCATGTTGCGCGCCTCCGGCCCCGACACCGACACGTCGGCGCCGTCGATCCGAACTTCCCCGACCGACTGCGGATCGAGCCCGGCGATCGCCCGCAGCAGCACCGTCTTGCCCGCACCCGACGGCCCGAACCGGACCCGCGTCTCCCCCGCCGCCACCGCCAGCCCGACCCCGTGCAACACGACCTTCTTGCCGAACGCGGCGCCGACGGCGCTGCACGCCCGCCCC
>CAXUBM010000357.1:0-2797 GCA_964249235.1 uncultured Acetobacteraceae bacterium
ACGCTGAGCAGGCCGGAATCGTCAAGAAGTGGGCCGACACGTACGGGATCAAGATCCACCTGGTCCAGGTCAACGACTATGTGGAGTCGGTCAACCAGTACGCGGCGGGCAAGCTCGACGGCGTGGCCGCGACTACGATGGACGCCCTGACCATCCCGGCCGCCGGCGGCCGGGATACGACGGTCCTGATTATCGGCGACTATTCCGACGGCAACGACGGCGTCGTCTTAAAAAATGGGCGCACCATGGCTGACATCAAGGGACGCTCGGTCAATCTCGTCGAGCTTTCCGTTTCCAACTTCCTGCTGGCGCGAGGCCTGGAGATTTCCGGCCTGAAGCTCTCGGACGTGAAGCTGGTGAACACCGGCGACGCCGACATCGTCGGCTCCTTCGCCTCGCCCGATGTCAACGCGGTCGTGACCTGGAACCCCCAGCTCGCGACCATCCGCGCGGAGCCGGGCGCCACGGAAGTGTTCGACAGTTCCAAGATTCCGAACGAGATACTGGACACCATGAACGTCAGCACGGCGGCGCTGAACGCGAACCCCAATCTCGGCAAGGCGCTGGCCGGCATCTGGTACGAGACCCTGGCGGTCATGACGCGGGACGATGCGGCGGGCCACGCCGCCCGCGCGGCGATGGCCAAGGCCGCCGGCGCGACCGACGCCAGCTTCGCCAGTCAGCTCAAGACGACCCACCTCTATGCGAAGGCGAGCGACGCCGCGGCCTATGCAATGAACCCGGACCTCGTCGCGGTGACCAACCGTGTCCGTCAGTTCAGCTTCGCCCACGGTCTATTCGGTCCGTCCGCGCAGTCGGTCGACGCCATCGGGATCGCGTTTCCCGGAAACAAGATCCTGGGTGCCCCCCGAAACGTGAAGCTTAGATTCAATCCGAGCTATATGGAGATGTCAGCGGACGGGAAGCTTTAGCTTGCTTCGAAGGCGGCGTCGGCGCGACCATTCGATGATCATGGCCGGCGTGCATGCTAGTGCTCTGACCCATTCACTCCGTTCATGGCTCCGACCACTCGCTTTTTGTTTATGCATCAATTTTCCAAGGCTCGGCTGCCGCCTCCACTTGGATCGATGCACTAGGGCGGCCAGGGATGGGAAACGTTGAGACGTCTGGTCGACATCCGTCCGAACCGGGGCGCGCGCCTCCTGCTCGGCGCGCTGCCGATCTTGGCTCTGGTCCTCGTCTACCTGGTGGCGTCGCAGGTCCGGCACGCCGCCAATCCGTCGGACAAGGTCCTGCCAACCTTCTCGGCCATGGGGCGGGCGATCTACGGGTTCACGACGGAGCGCGATCCCTCGACCGACCGCATCGTGCTCGTCGCAGACACGCTGGCCAGTCTCTACCGTCTCGGGATGGGCGTGGGGATCGCGACCGTCTCAGCGCTCGTGCTCGGGCTCCTGCTGGGGGTCGCGCCGCTGGCGCGCGCCCTCCTGGGGCCGGTGATCGCCGTCATAGCCGTCATACCGCCGCTCGCCGTGCTGCCGATCCTCTTCATCGTGCTGGGGCTTGAGGAGGCCTCCAAGATCGCTCTTATCGCAATCGGCATCGCGCCCTTCATGGCCCGCGATCTTGCCGGCTTCGTCGCCGGATTGCCGGCCGAGCAGTCCGCCAAGGCGCAGACGCTCGGCGCCAACAGCTGGCAATTGGCGCTGCGGGTCGCACTGCCGCAGATGATGCCGCGCCTCATCGACGCCGTTCGGCTTTCGATGGGCCCAGCCTGGGTGTTCCTGATCGCCGCGGAGGCGGTCGCGTCCGACGTGGGCCTCGGCTACCGGATCTTCCTGGTGCGCCGCTACTTCGCCATGGAGATCATCCTGCCCTACGTGGCATGGATTTCTATCCTGGCGATCAGCGCCGACCTCATCCTGCTGTTCCTGAGCCGCAAGGCGTTTCCGTGGGCGCACGGAGGCGGACGGTGAGGGTATTGGTCGCGCTCCGCGACGTGCAGGTGGAGTACCGGGACAAGATCGTCCTCGAACGCATCAACCTGGAGATCGCGGAGGGCGCGTTCGTCGCGGTGGTCGGGCCGTCTGGCGCGGGGAAGAGCACCTTCCTGCGGCTGATCCTCGGCCAGGAGCGGCCGACGCGCGGCCAAGTGCTGCTCGACGACAAGCCGCTGCCGCCGGAATGCGGGCCTGACCGAGGCGTGGTCTTCCAGCGCTACTCGGTCTTCCCCCACTTGACCGTGCTCGGCAACGTCATGTTCGGGCTGGAATGCGGGGCGGCCCCGGTCACCGCGCGCCTGTTCGGGGCGCGTCGGCGCGCCGCGATCGCAACCGCCACCGAGATTCTGGCGGCGGTCGGGCTGGAGCACAATCTGGCGACCTACCCGGCCCAGCTCTCCGGCGGCATGCAGCAGCGCCTCGCCATCGCCCAGGCGCTCGTGAAGCACCCCCGCATCCTGTTGCTCGACGAGCCGTTCGGCGCGCTCGACCCGCATACGCGGCTCGGCATGCACGGGCTCATCACCCGTCTGTGGAGGGAGTCGGGCCTGACCATCCTGATGGTCACCCACGACATCCCCGAGGCCTTCAAGCTCAGCACCCGCGTGCTGGTGCTGGACAAGCAGCGGCACGACCCCCAGGCGCCGCACCGGTTCGGGTCGACGGCCATCGCCGACATCTCGCTCTTTGGCATGACGCCAGCCATGCGCCAGGCCGCCATCCCGGCGGGCATGCTGCCGGATTCCCCGGAGATCGACGTGGCGTGAGAGACGTAGACGCCCGACGGGCTTGGTTCACTCGGTCTCGGGGGTCGCGCCTCTTCCATGGGCGTGGAG
>CAXUBM010000358.1:0-2793 GCA_964249235.1 uncultured Acetobacteraceae bacterium
GAACATAGCTCGCGGACAGGCCCGATCACCCGTAGAGCGACCCGCAAACACCCATTTTCGGTGGCAAGCCGGTGTGACGTCGCGAGAGAATGCCGCTAAGGTGCGGTGATACTTCGCTGAGGTGCGCGCCCATGGCGGAAGGCTTTCTGGGTGGCCTGCTCGGCGGTGACGACGCGGCCGCAGAGGGCGCCGAGGGGCTGGAGGCCGCCGGCAAGGACGCCCGCTCGGAATCGTTGGCGCTGTCGGTCGCGACCGATCTGGCGCGCGGCGATCCGGAGGTCGCCCGTCACACCGCCGTCTTCATGGAGGCGCAGGCAACCATCGCGAGACTCGAAGCGGCGCAGGCGCCCAAGGAACTTCATTTCCGACTGCACCACCTCCGGACGCAAGCCCACGAGGGCCGGCTTCGGCGTGCGGGGCAACGCGTCCGCCTCGCCATGCAGGTGTTCGCCGCACTGGCCGTCGGCCTGGTCGCGTTCGCGTTCCTGTCGATGTTCTACGGCGCGGTCACCTCGCACTCGATCGTGATCGACGCGTTCAGGGCGCCGTCTGCCCTCGCCGGCCAGGGCCTCACCGGCGACGTCGTCGCCTCCGGCATCCTCGACACGCTGCAGAAGCTGCAGGACGCGACCCGCGCCGACACCAAGGGCCTGGAGACGCACGGCGCCTGGGCGTCGGACATCAAGGTCGAGGTGCCGGAGACCGGCGTCTCCGTGGGCGAGATCGACCGGCTGCTGCATGACCGCCTCGGTCACGACGTGCACATCGACGGCGACCTGATCCAGAACGCGGGCGGTCTGAGGCTCACGGTGCGCGGTGACGGCATCCCGGCAAGCACCTTCACCGGGACCGACATCGGCACGCTGACCACGCGAGCCGCCGAGTATGTCTACGGCCGCTCCCAGCCGGTGCGATATGCAATATATCTCAGCGAAACTAATCGCTGGGCGGATGCGCTCGCCTTCCTGCCGGGCGCTTTCGGCCGCGCGAGCACCGACACCGAGCGTGCGACCCTGGCGACCGACTGGGGCACTGACTACGTGGCCATTGGTCACTCGGATCAAGCCGCCGGCAAGTATCGCTTGGCGATATCGCTGGCTTCCCGCTGGTCGCGCTATTTCTGGGTGTCCTCCGATGGTCTGATCAGCGCCGAAGCCCTGAGCCATGGCGAGGAGGCGGCCTGGATGCCGGCCAGGGCCATGCTGGACGCCGTCGCGACGGCGCCCGCGCCCGATCGACCGCCGGTCAGGAACCTTGGCAACGCGGCTCAGGTGGTCTGGGACCTGCCGCTTCTCCTCGCGGGCTACCTTCAGGACGTCTCGCTGTTCGGCATCGCCGGCACCTTCTTAAACTCCGTCGGACCTAGCATCGCGGACGTCTACAGCCTGCTCCACGATCCCGCCCAGTCGGCACGCTACGTCGCCGCCAGCGATCCGGCCGATCTCTTGACCCAGGCCGAGACATGGCTGCTGCAGGGCTACGCCGCGCTCGACCGCGGCGACGCCGCCGGCGCCGTCGAGCCGTTTGCCGCGTTCGACAAGGCATGGCTGGCGAGCCCAGACGTGCACTATGCCTTCGCTGACCAGCCCTGCTTCCTCGGTCTGGCCTACGGTCTCGCCGGCCGTCTCGCGGAGGCCGACGCCGTCTTCACGCGCATCGGCCCGTGGTCTCGCTGCTATGCGTTTCGCGGCGACGTGCTGGCCCATGGCGGGGACGTCGCGGGTGCCGAGCGCGCCTGGGCCGCCGGCATCCGGATCCTGCCCGACCTGCCGATGATCTACCTGCACCGCGGCCTGTTCGAGCTGGGCCGCAATGAGCTCGGGCCGGCCGAGGCGGACTTCAGCGCCGCCGCCGGCAAGGCGCCGCACTTCGCCGACCCGCTCAAGGCGTGGGGCGACCTGCTGGCCAGGGAAGGGCGCTGGCGCGCGGCCGTCACCAAATACGACCAGGCGCTGATCTATGCGCCCGCCTGGGCCGAACTGCACCAAGCCCGCGACGCGGCGGAACGCAAGCTGAGGCAGGCCGCGGACACTCGGTCGCCGTAACGCAATGCGAGTTGCCATCGTCCGTTCGAGACGCGAAGCTTGTTCAAGGCGACGTGACGGAGCAGTTTTGGCAGGGGGTTTCCTCGGCTTCCTGCGCGGCGAGGAGCCGGAAGCGAAGTTAGAGTCCCTCAACGCGGTCCTGAATCTTGCGTCGCGCGATACTGACGATCCGCTCACCAGGCCGAGAAGTTGCTTGTCGAGACCTGTGGCGCGCTCGATCGCGGCGACGCGCATGGCGCCATCGTGCCGCTCCAAGCCTTCTTGTCGCGTGTGACTCACCAATCCGGCCGTCCAACACGCCTACGGCGACGATCCATGGTCGCGCTGCGCTGCGCGTCGAGGCGATGGCGAGCGCCGGCGCTCTCGATATTAGCAGGACCGAAGCCGTTCGCGTCAGGACTGTCGGGTAGGCTTGCCTGAGGCCGGCTCCCCAAACCAATTGGAACCGCCCGAGACCTTTCCGAGGTCACTGTCGGGAAGTTTATCGTTGTCCGGTTTCGTCTTGGTTGTCGGTTCGGCGGTTTCTTCGGGCTTCCTGTCGTCGGACAATTCATGTTTCTCGCGCCGGCATAGCGACTACTGTAGAGCACGGCCATATCGTGCCAGTCCGTCCCCCCTGCCCTCCTGCGCTTGATCTCGGCGACCAGGCCGGCCGCTTCGGCGGGCGGATCGTTGAAGCCGACCACCTCGACCGGCACGCCGATCGGCTTGGTGGCGCGGAGGGTCTTGCCGAGCCGGCCGGGGTCGC
>CAXUBM010000359.1:0-2788 GCA_964249235.1 uncultured Acetobacteraceae bacterium
GGCGAGTCGAGATCCGGGTTTGAAGACCCGGGCTCCGGGGCCGCGGCGCCAGCGGCTCGGGGGCACCGCCCTGGCCTTGCCCGCCTCAGGACTGCTCCGCCCAGAACGATCCGGCGATGTCGGCCTGCAACCCGTTCAGCTCGATCTGCATCCAGTCGAGGAATTCGTGCAGCCCGCGCACGATGATGTCGGCGATGGTCTGGTTGAGCAGCGCCGCCCTGATGCCGTCCAGTCGCTCCAGCGGCCGCGCGCAGCCGCGCAGCCCGTAGTCGGTGCGCAGCTGCGTCAGATGGGAACCGACCGCGCGGACGCAGGAGGGCAGCGAGCGCGGGAAGCCGTTGTTGAGCAGCAGGAAGCCCGCCACCGAGCCGGGCGTCATCGCCGCGTCGGTCACGCGCCGGAACGAATGATAGGCCGCGGCGGCGCGCAGCACCGTGTTCCACTGGCTGATGTCGACGGGCGAGCCGACGGCGGCGATCTGCGGCAGCAGCGTGTGATACTTGATGTCGACCAGGCGGGTGATCTGGTCGGCGCGCTCCATGTGCTTGCCGATCATATAGAAATACCACGCCTGGTCGTGGAAGATGGTGCCCTCGGTGATGCCGGCATGGGTCTGGCATTCGAGGCGCAGCATCCGGCAGAGCTGGTTGACGCGGCTGATCTCGATGTCGCGCGGCGTCAGCGAACGGATGCGGTTGTGGAACATGTTCAGGTGCGACCACATCTCGGTCGAGATCAGCGGCCGCAGCGTGCGCGCGTTCTCGCGGGCGGCGGCGACCATCTGCACGATCGAGCCCGGATGGTCGCGATCCAGCACGTAGAAATCGATGACGCTCTCGGGGGTGGCGTTCTGGTGGCGCGCGAAGAAGGCGGTCTCGTCGGCGTTGATCTGCACGATCGAGGTCCAGCCATGCAGGCCGCCGCCGGTGCGCATGAACGTGTCGGTGACGTCGACGATGCGCGCGAGATTCTCGATCCGCTCGAGATAGCGGGCGAGCCAGTTGATGCTCTCGGCGTAGCGCGACAGCAGGTGCTGGGCCCTGGTGACCGCCTCGCTCAAGCGCGCAGCACCCAAGTGTCCTTCGAGCCGCCGCCCTGCGACGAGTTGACCACCAGCGAGCCGCGCCTGAGCGCCACGCGCGACAGGCCGCCCGGCAGCACCCAGGTCGAGCGGCCGGTGACCGCGAACGGGCGCAGGTCGACATGGCGGGCGCCGATCCCCTCGTCGCACAGCGTCGGCGCCACCGAGAGCCGCACCATCGGCTGGCTGATGTAGTTGTTGGGGTCGGCCTGCAGCTTGGTCCTGAACTCGTCGAGCTCGGCGCGGCTCGCGTGCGGGCCGATGATCAGTCCGTAGCCGCCCGACTCGCCCACCGGCTTGACGACGAGCTGGTCGAGATGGTCGAGCGTGTAGGCCAGCCCCTCCCGCTCGCGGCAGATCTGGGTCGGCACGTTCTCGATCACCGGCTCCTCGTCGAGATAGAAGCGGATGATGCGCGGCATGTAGGCGTAGATCGCCTTGTCGTCGGCGACCCCGGTGCCCACCGCGTTGGCGATGGCGACGTTGCCCCGCCGCCACGCGTCGATCAGCCCGCGCGCGCCCAGCAGGCTGTCGGGCCGGAACACGTCGGGGTCGAGGAAATCGTCGTTCAGCCGCCGGTAGATGACGTGCACCGGCCGCCGCCCGGCCACCGTGCGCATCGACACGCGCCCGTTCTCGACCAGCAGGTCGCGGCCCTCGACGAGAGGGACGCCCATCTCGCGCGCCAGGAAGACATGCTCGAAATAGGCGGCGTTGTAGATGCCCGGCGACAGCAGCACGATCTGCGGGTCGAGGATCGCGGCGGGCGCCAGCTCGGCGAGGGCGGCGCGCAGGCGGGCACCGTAATCGTCGACCGGCCTGATCTCCGTCTCGCGCACCAGGTCGGGCAGCACGCGCAGCATCATGTGCCGGTTCTCGATGACGTAGGACACGCCCGAAGGCGTGCGGACATTGTCCTCCAGCACGAGGAAGCGACCGTTCTCGTCGCGCACGATGTCGATACCGGCGACGTGGGCGTAGACGCCGGCGGGCACGTCGAGACCGACCATCGCCTGCTGGTAGTTGGGATTGCCGAGCACGAGCTCGGGCGGAACGATGCCTTCGGCGAGGATGCGCCGTTCGTGGTAGATGTCGCGCAGGAACATGTTGACGGCGGTGACGCGCTGGACGACGCCGCGCTCGACGATGTCCCACTCGCTCGCCGCGATCAGCCGCGGAATCACGTCGAAGGGAAGCACGCGGTCGATCGCGTCGCGCTCCGAATAGACGGTGAAGGTGATGCCGAGGTTGAAGAGTTCGGCGTCGGCATAGGCGGCGCGGCGCTTGAGCTCGGCCAGGTCGAACCGGTCGAGGCGGTTGCGGATCGCGTCCACGCGCGCGTCGGCGTCCGGGCGGAGATATTCGCAGTAGAAGCCGCCGGTCGGGTAGAAGTCGAGCAGCCGGGTTCCCCGACCGCGAACCGGGCCCGGGCCGTCCGGCGGAGCGCTTCCCTGCGTTTGCGACTGCCCGCTCATGCTCACCCCGATCAGACGCGCACCCGCCCACGGCCGCAAGCACAAACCGGGCCGCGCCGTTTGTGGACGTCAACGGCGGACCGTAGAGTGCGGCCATGCCGGACCGCGATTTCGACGAAGCCCTCTACTTCGCGCTCAACGAGGACGTGGCCCGCGCCTTCGATGCCGGCACGGTGTGGGACGGCGCCGGCCATTGGCGGCACGCGGGCGAGGCCGAGGCGCGGGCCACGTC
>CAXUBM010000360.1:0-2773 GCA_964249235.1 uncultured Acetobacteraceae bacterium
GATCTACACCCAGCCTTACTGCCCCTATTGCGCGCGGGCTTTGCGGCTGTTCGCGGAGAAGGGCGTGACCGTGCGCGAACTGAACGCACCGCACGGGTCCGCTGCGCGCGAGGAGGCGATGTCGCGCTCGGGAGGGCGGACAACCGTGCCGCAGATCTTCATCGACGGACGCCACGTCGGCGGATGCGACGACTTGATGGCGTTGGATCGCCAGGGCGAACTCGACGGGATGCTCCGAGCGGCTTGAAATGATCTGCTACCAGCTCCGTTGCTCGGACGGGCACCAATTCGAGGGGTGGTTCCGGTCGGGGCAGGAGTTCGACCGGCAGGCGGCCGGCGGTCTGGTGGAGTGTCCGGCCTGTGGCGGGCGCGAGGTCGAACGGGCCCTGATGGCGCCAGCGGTGGTAGGCAGTGCCAAGCGGCGCCGGCCGGCCGCGACCAACGTGTCGTCGGAACCGGTGGCGGAGGGAGAGGTGATCCCGCCGGGCCGGACACCATCTGTCGCAGGCGAGTTGCCGGCGGCGCTGCGGGCGCTTCTGGGGCGGATGCGCGAGGAGATCGAACGCAAGTGCGAGAACGTGGGCAACGAGTTTGCCGACACGGCGCTGCGGATGCACCGCGGCGAGGAGGAGAAACGCGGCATCTACGGCGAGACCACCGAGACCGAGCGCGAGATCCTGGCCGAGGAGGGCGTGGAGGTTGCGCGTATCCCCTGGATCAAGCGAGCCGAAGGGTGAGGGCGCTCGTGCTGGGAGTGGCGCTCGCGGTGTCCGGAGCTGCGGAGGCAGCACCGGTGTCGCCGGTCGGGCGGTGGCTGACGGCCGATCGCGGCGGGGTTATCGAGATCGCGCCGTGCGGCGGCAATGTGTTGTGTGGGCGGATCGTGGGGATGGACTACGAGCCTGGGCACGAGCCGACGGATGTGTGGCATCGGCCGCAATGCGGACTGATGTTGCTCTACGATCTCAGACCGGGCGAAACCGCGTGGAACGGGCGGGTGCTCAATCCGAAAAGCGGGCAGATGTATGGGGCTTCGGTGACGATTCCGGATCACGAGACGCTGAAGCTGCGTGGGTATCTGGGGATCGCGTTGTTCGGGCAGACGGTGACTTGGACGCGGTATCGTGGGGCGCCGATCGGGTCGGCGTGCAAAATGGTCAGGTAAAGCGGTCCGCGGAGCGAGGCCGCAACGGGTCGAGCGCGGAGCCCTCGCCTTGTCGCGGCGGAGTGCTTGGGCGTAAGTGACGGCCTCATGGACAGCCTGCCGATCCGACGTCGAATCGTCATGAAGTTCGGTGGCACCTCGGTGGCCGATCTGGATCGGATCCGCGCGGTGGCGACACGGGTCGCGGGCCAAGTCGCGGGCGGCGACCAGGTGGCAGTCGTCGTATCCGCGATGGCTGGAGTGACGAACCAGCTCGTGGGCTGGTGCGAACAACTGGCCCCGCTGCACGATGCGAGTGAGTACGACGCGGTGGTGGCCACGGGCGAGCAGGTGACGGCGGGGCTCCTGGCGATCGCGCTGCAGGAGCGGGGCGTGGATGCGCGGTCGTGGCTGGGATGGCAGTTGCCGGTGCTGACCAACGAGGCGCATGGGCGGGCGCGGATCCACCGGATCATCTATACGGACGTGGACGGGGTCTACACGACGGATCCGCGGATCGTGCCGCGGGCGCGGCGGCTGCCGCGAATCGCCTACGAGGAGATGCTGGAGCTGGCATCGGTCGGGGCGAAGGTGCTGCAGACGCGCAGCGTCGAGCTGGCGATGAAGGAGCGGGTGCGGGTGCGGGTGCTCTCGAGCTTCGCGGGCGTGGAAGGAGAGGGCACGCTGGTCGTGGACGAGGACGAGATCATGGAGAAGGAAATTGTCGCCGGGATCGCCTACTCGCGCGACGAGGCGAAGGTGACGGTGAGGCGGGTCCCGGACCGGCCGGGAATCGCGGCATCGGTGTTCGGGCCGCTGGCGGAGGCGAGTGTCAACGTTGACATGATCGTGCAGTCGACGGGGGCTGACGGGACGACGGACATGACGTTCACGGTGGGGTCGGCGGATCTGGCGCCGACCGTGGCCATCCTGGAGCGGTATCGGGAGGAGATCCGTTACGGGGAGCTGCTGACCGATGCGGAGGTGGCGAAGATCAGCGTGGTGGGAGTGGGGATGCGGAGCCACGCGGGGGTGGCGAGCACGATGTTCCGGACCCTGGCGGAGAAGTCGATCAACATCCAGGTGATCTCGACGAGCGAGATCAAGGTGAGCGTGCTGGTGGGCGTGGAGTATACCGAACTGGCGGTTCGAGCATTGCATGCCGCCTACGGGTTGGACGGACGCTGATGCCGATGGACATGGTGATACCGGACCGGTCGACGCTCGCAAGGGCGACGCTCGAGCGGCTGTGGGAGCGGGGGACGCGGTTCCTGGGGACGCGCACCGCGATCATGGGCGGGGCGATGAGCTGGGTGTCGGACCGGCATTTGGTGTCGGCGATCAGCAATGCGGGCGGGTTCGGGGTGATCGCCTGCGGGTCGATGCAGCCGGAGACGCTGGCGGCCGAGATCGCGGGGACGCAGGCGCTGACGGACAAGCCGTTCGGGGTGAATCTGATCACGATGCATCCGCGGCTGGCGGACCTGATCCAGGTCTGTCTGGCGGCGGGCGTGGGGCACGTGGTGCTGGCGGGGGGAATCCCGCCGGGGTTCGCGGTGCGGGCGGTCAAGGATGGCGGGGCGAAGCTGGTGTCGTTGGCCTGCGCGTAGCCGAGCACGGGACCGGCGA
>CAXUBM010000361.1:0-2770 GCA_964249235.1 uncultured Acetobacteraceae bacterium
GCCACGTCCCCCCGCAGGTCGAACCAGCGCGCGAACTCGCCGTTGAGAAAGCCCACCCGCCGTCGCGCATCGACGTAGCCGAGCATGGCCGGCAGCGTGTCCGCGGTCGCCCGCAGCAACGACGTCCGGTTCAGCTCGACAAGGCTGTTCTTGAACACTTCCATCGCGCGCGCCATCGCGCCCACCTCGTCGCGCCGCCTCGTCCCCGGCACCACAGCCGACAGGTCGTTGCGGGCCAGTTGGCCCATCGCGTCGGCCAGACGCACCAGCGGCCGCACGATCGCCTGGTGGATCGCCACCGCCACCGCGACGCAGATCAGCAGCGTCAAGACGGTCCCGACCCAGATCGCCAGCCCGAGCCAACGCTCGGCCCGCGCCAGCGCGCCGTTCTGCAGCGTCGCGGCGCGATCCTCGTCGGCCTTCATCGGTCCGAGCCGCGCCCGGAACGCGTCGAAATAGTGCTTGCCCCGACCCGTGCTCTCCAGCGCCTCGGCCTGCGCCCGCGTCGCCGGATCCACCATCAGCCGGAGCATTGGCTCGCCGATGTCGCGCTGCCAGGCGCGTGCCGCCGCCGCCGCCGCCGCCAGCCGCCGCGCCTGCGTCGCATCGCCGGCCGTCAGGTGCTGCAGGTCCGAGAGCGTCCCGTCGAGCGCCGCCCTTCCCGCCTGGTAGTAGACCAGGCTGCCCGTCCGCCCGGTCAGCAGGTAGCCGCGGAGGCCGAGTTCCTCGTTGAGCATGTCGATCAGGAACGCGTCCGCCGACCGGATCACCGAGGTGGAATGCTCGCGCGCCCTGATCGCCGTCCGAAGCTGGCCGAGGCTCGCCAGGATCAAGATGAAGCTGAGCAGCGACACGCCGGCGATCGCCGCGATCGCGGCGCCGAAGGAGCGGTTCAGGCCGGTGATGTGCCGCATCCGGTGCACCCTCAGAAATGCCGGATGCACGCCGGCCCGCGGACCCGTCCGGCAACCGCGAGGAAGGTGGCGTCCCGTACGGGATTCGAACCCGTGTTACCGCCGTGAAAGGGCGGTGTCCTGGGCCTCTAGACGAACGGGACACGCCCGGCGCAGGTAGCTTCGGCAGGCCGCGGGGTCAAGCGCGCCTGGCCAGGAAACGCGCGAACGCCGCCAGCGACGCCTCCGACGCGTGATGCTCCATCCCCTCGGCGTCGACTTCGGCCACGTCGGGCGCCACCCCCACTCCCACCAGCAGCGCCACCACCAGCCGGTGCCGCGCCCGCCCCCGTTCGGCCAGCGCCCGGCCCGCCGCCGTCAAGGTGATGCCCTGATAGGGTCGCGACGCCACCAGCCCGTCCTTGCGCAGCCGCGCGATCGTCCGGACCGCCGTCGGATGCGCCACCCCCAGCCGGCGCGCGACGTCGGTGGCCCGCGCCTCGCCCTGCGCCGAGACCAGGTCGTCGATCAGCTCGACATAGTCCTCGCGCTGGATCGTCGAGCGGTCGAACCGCGCCTTGCGGAACCGGCGCGCCTGGGTCGGCTGCTCCGGCATGCGATCGCCTTCGTTCACCACGCCTCCGCAAGGCGAGCCCGGTTCCGCTTGTCCTCGGGACAAAAGCTACGCATCTGTAATCCCCCGCCCTGGAGACCGCATGTCGGCCACGCGCATGAACTGGACGCGGCGCACGCGTCACATCGACGACCTCACCGACGCCGAGATCCTGGCGCTGGCGATCAGCAGCGAGGAGGGCGCCGCGCGCGCCTACCTGGAATTCGCCGACCGCCTGCGCGACGAATATCCCGACAGTGCCCGTATGTTCAACGAGATGGCCCAGGAGGAGGACGAGCACCGGCGCCGCCTGATCGAGCTGTTCCAGCGCAAGTTCGGCGAGATCATCCCGCCGATCCGCGCCGACGACGTCCGCGGCCTGGTCCAGGAGGTGCCGACCGGCACCGCCCTGATGGCGGGCGCCGAAGCCATGCGCCGCCAGGCGCGGCAGATGGAGGCCAACGCCGCCCGCTTCTACCACCAGGCGGCCAGCCGCACCCGCGACGCCGCGATCCGCGCGCTCCTCGGCGACCTCGCCATCGCGGAGTCTGCCCACGAGCACACCGCCAACGAGATCGACCAGCACGCGCCGCCCACCGCGGCCCGCCAGGAGGAGCAGGACAGCGCCAAGCGCCGCTTCGTCCTGCAGATCGTCCAGCCCGGCCTGGTCGGGCTGATGGACGGCTCGGTCTCGACGCTCGCCCCGGTGTTCGCCGCGGCGTTCGCCACGCACAGCACCTTCGACGCGTTTCGCGTCGGGCTCGCCGCCTCCATCGGCGCCGGCATTTCCATGGGGTTCGCCGAGGCGCTGGCCGACGATGGCAAGCTCTCGGGCCGCGGGACGCCGATCCTGCGCGGCCTGGTCTGCGGCCTGATGACGATCGCCGGCGGCATCGGCCACACGCTGCCGTTCCTGATCGGCGACTTCACCACCGCGCTGATCGTCGCCGCGGTGGTGGTCGTGATCGAGTTGCTGACGATCGCCTGGATCCAGTGGCGCTACATGCAGACGCCGCCCGTCTCCGCGGCGGCGAAGGTCATGCTCGGCGGTGCGCTCGTGCTGGCGGCAGGCATTCTGATCGGCGGTGGGTAGCGCGCTGATCGCGAAGTCCACATGATCACGTGCAGATTTGGCTGGTGATGATGGTCAAAGCCGTAGGCTTTGCGATTCTTCAGGCTGTCAGCCGACGCGCTCTTTGCCGAAAAGGTCCGCGACATCGTCGGCCTCTATCTATCGCCGCCCGAGCGAGCACTGGTGCTTCGC
>CAXUBM010000362.1:0-2767 GCA_964249235.1 uncultured Acetobacteraceae bacterium
TCTTCATGCTGCCCTTGGGCATCGGCCTGGCCACCACCGTGCGCATCGGCCGCGCCGTGGGCGCCGGCGACCGCGCCGCCGTCCGCCGCACCGCCGCCGCCGCGCTCACCCTGGTGCTCGCCACCCAGGCCGCCTCCGCCTGCCTGCTTCTCCTCCTGCCCCGGACCCTCGTCTCCCTCTACACCGACGACCCCGCCGTGATCGCCCTGGCCGCCGCAATCCTGGCCTACGCCGCCCTGTTCCAGTTTCCCGACGGCATCCAGGCGCTCGCCAACGGCGCGCTGCGCGGCCTGAAGGACACGCGCGGCCCGATGATCATCACCGCCGTCAGCTACTGGCTGATCGGCATGCCGATCGGCGCCACGCTGGCGCTGCACGCCCACTGGGGCGCCGCCGGCATGTGGGCCGGCATGATCGCCGGGCTCACGCCTGCCGCCTTCCTGCTCACCGGTCGGTTCCTCGCCCTCGTGCGCCAAAGGGGCGCCGCTCCATAGGCGCGAACCGAAGCGCCCGGCCCCGCAAGACCAAGCTGGCCGACCGTGGATCTGCCCTGCGTCCCGCGATGGTGGAGGTCTGCAGGCGACCCGGACGAGACGCAACGGCTCGGCCGATCGTTCAGCCCTCGCGAAGCGCGTCGATGAACGCCCGCAGCGGCGCCGGAACCTGTCGGCGACCCCGGTAATACAGGTGGAACTGCGGCTTGCGCGGGCACCACGGCTCCAGAACCCGCACCAAGGCGCCGGCCGCGACATGGTCCGCAACCAGCTCCTCGAAGACGAAGGCCAGGCCGACGCCCTCCAGCGCCGCCCGGATCATCAGCGCGGTGTCGTCCACCACCAGCGGTCCGGTCACGTCGAGTTCGATGTCCTCACCGTCGCGCTCGAACTCCCAGGCATAGAGCGAACCGCTCGGGTAGCGCCGCCCGATGCAGCGATGCCCGTCCAGATCGGCGGGCACCAGCGGCACGGCGCCCCGGGCGAAGTAGCTAGGCGCGACGACAACCGCAAATCGGTGCGCCGGACCGATCGGCAGCGCCACCATGCCGGGCGACAGGCGCCGGTCCCGGCGGATGCCGGCATCGAAGCCCTCGGCCACGATGTCGATCAGGCCGTCGAAGCTCGCAATCTCGAGCGTGATCTCGGGATAGCGGGACAGGAAGCGACCCAGCATCGGCGCGATGATCAGGTCGTTGGCGATGCGGGGCACGTTCAGGCGCAGCGATCCGGACGGAACCGCGGCGGATGCCCGGGCGCCTTCGATCGCGGCGGATAACTCGTCGAGCGCCGGCCCGACCCGCTGGAGCAGCGCCAGCCCGGCCTCGGTCAGGCGGACGCTGCGGGTGGTGCGGTGGAACAGGCGGACGTCGAGTGCCTGCTCCAGGCCGCGAATCGTGTGGCTGAAGGCCGATGGGTCGATCCCGCGCTCCGCCGCGGCGCGGCGGAAGCTGCCATATCGCGCCACGGCCACGAACGCGCGCAGCGCCGCAAGGCCGGGTTCGGTCAATGATGAGTCAGGGCTCATTACTCTACTGAGCCAGATGGCTGCCTCCTCAGCAATGTCGGGCGACGCCAGTTTCCGACCCGGTCGGCGACGCACGACGCAGAACGGGAGAACAGGGATGGCCGGAGTGTTACGGGTCGGCGTGATCGGGGTGAACCCGGACGGAGGCTGGGCACGAGAGTCGCACGTTCCGGCCCTCCAGGCCCTGCCCGGCCTGGAGCTGGCGGCGGTGGCGGGCCGGAACCAGGATGCGGCGGATGCCGCGGCGCGCGCGTTCGGGGTGGCCGAGGCCTACGGCAACGTCGAGGCGCTGTGCCGGGCTCCGGACATCGACGTGATCACGGTGGCCGCGACGTTGCCCTCGCATCGGGAGCTGCTGCTTGCGGCGTTGCAGGCCGGCAAGCACCTCTACTGCGAGTATCCGCTCGGGCTCGACGCCGCCGAGAGCGGATCGCTGGCGGACGCGGCGCGGGCGGCGGGAGTGCATGCCACGATCGGGCTGCAGGCACGGGGGAACCCGGCCGTGCGCAGGGCGCGCGAGCTGCTGGCCGCGGGCGCGATCGGGCGCGTGTTGGCGGCGCGGATCCTGTCGACCACGGCCGGGGTCGGGCCGGGCGGGGGCCCGGCCGGCGGCGACACCGCGGCGCCGGGGGCCGGGGGGGCGGGGAGGTTAACGGCGAGGTGGTGGGGTTTGGGGGTGTGCCAGACGAAGGCGACGAAGCCTTCGTGGGAAGGGTTGCCGGGCCAGGCGGGGAGCGGGTCGACAGGGGTGAAGCGGACGCCGCGGGGAAGCAGGGCGAGCAGGCGGGCGTGGAAGGCGACCGACTCCGGGTCGGGAGCTTCGGCGGGGCCGCGGGCGAGGTGCATGGAGACGAAGATCTTCGCGCCCTCGCTCTGGCCGGCGTGGAGGAAGCGCAGGCCGGGCGCGAGCAGGGCGATGGCGGTGGCGGCGCGGCGCTCGGGCCAGGAGAAGAGGGCGGCGGCGCGACGCTCGTCGTGGTTCTCGAGGAAGCGGGCGAGGTGGCGCTGCCGATCGAGGGGAGCGGAGAGGAAGTCGCGAATCCGGGCGGGATCGCGGGCGACCAGGGCGTCGTAGAAGGGCTTGTCGTAGGCGAAGTCGAAGCCGCGCTCAAGCAGGGCGTGCTCGAGGCCCCAGTAGACCTCGGCGATCAGGATGAAGCCGGGATCGACGGCGCGGGCGCGGCCGATGGCGGCGGGCCAGAAATCGGCGGCGTCGCGGTGCCAGGTGCGGCGGACGATGTCGGGC
>CAXUBM010000363.1:0-2739 GCA_964249235.1 uncultured Acetobacteraceae bacterium
AGTTCGGCGGCGGCTACCTTGCCGCCGACATCCAGGCCTATTTCAGCACGATCGCGAACCTGCCGGTGCCCGACATCACCTTCGTCAGCATCGACGGCGCCCTGAACAGGCCGCCCGCCCCCGCTGCCCTCCCGGGCAGCCCGCTGCACGGGTATTTCGGCACCGACACCAGCCAGCACGTGAACTACGTCGCCAGTGACGGCCATGTGCACGAGCTCTACGCCAATCCCGGCAGCGTCTGGTACGACAACGAACTGACGGCCGATACCGGGGGTGTCCCGCCGGCGCCGGGAACGACCCTGACCGGATATTGGGGGCTCGACAACAGCCAGCACGTGCACTTCCTCGGCACCGACGGGCATGTGCACGAGCTCTACCTCGAGACCGGCAGCCCATGGTACGACAACGACCTCACGGCGAACGCCGGTGCAGCACTGCCGCGCGGGGATTCACCGCTCGACGGCTACTGGCAGCAGGACAACAGCCAGCACGTCAATTTCATCAGCGCCGACGGCCACATCCACGAGCTCTACGTCGCCCCGGGCCGCGCCGCCTGGGAGGACAACGACATCACCGCAGCCTCGGGATGCCCGGTCACCGCCGCCGGCGGCAGCGCCATCGAGGCGTTCTACGGCACCGATACCAGCCAGCACATCCACTTCATCGGCACCGACGGCCATGTCTGGGAGCTCTACGCCAACCCCGGCGAGGGCTGGCGCGCCAACGACCTCACCGGCGCTGCCGGCGGTCCGCTGCCGGCGGCGGGCTCGCCGCTCTGCGGCTACTGGCAGGCGGACAGCAGCCAGCACGTCGATTTCGTCGACGCGAACGGCCATGTCCAGGAGCTCTACCTCGCGACCGGCGCGGCCTGGGAGTGCAACGACATCACCGCTGCCTCCGGATGCCCGGTCACCGCGACGCCGGGCAGCGCGTTGTCCGGCTATTTCGGCCTGGACACGAGCCAGCACCTCCAGTTCATCGGCACCGACGGGCACGTGCACGAGCTCTACGCGAACCCTGGCGCCGGCTGGGCGAGCAACGACCTCACCCTCGCCTCGAACGGCATCACCCCGATCCCTGGATCGCCGCTCGACGGCTACTGGCAGGAGGACAACAGCCAGCACGTCAACTTCATCGGCGCCGACGGTCAGGTGCGCGAGCTCTACCTCCAACCCGGCAGTGCCTGGGTCTGCAACGACATCAACTACAACAACGAGCAGGGCGAGAACGCGCTCGACATCGCCGTCGCCGGCTCGGCGGCGCCCGGCGCACGCCTGGTCGTCTACATGGCGCCGAACACCGAGCAGGGCTGGGTCGATGCCTTCAGCACCGCGATCCATGACAGCACGAACAATCCGTCCGTGCTGTCGATCAGCTGGGGCGGGGACGAAGGCGGCAACGGCGGCATCATCAGCGGCGTGAGCCCGATCCTGGCGGACGCCGGGTCGCTCGGTGTGACGCTGTTCGCGTCCTCCGGCGACTCCGGCTCCGAGAACCCGCCGCAGGTGGCGTATCCGGCCTCCGACCCCTCGGTCACCGGCTGCGGCGGCACCGTCATCGGCGACGTCAGCGGCCCCTTCTTCGACCAGGTCGGCTGGAGCGGCAGCGGCGGCGGCTTCAGCAGCGTGTTCGACAAGCCGGACTGGCAGGCGAACGCGCTGGGCTCGTCCGCCCGCGGCGTGCCGGACATCGCCGGCAGCGCCGGCAACGGCTACCCGCTGGTTCTCGGCGGCGTGGCGGACAGTCTCTGGTACGGGACCAGCGCCGTCGCCCCGCTCTATGCCGGCCTGATCGCCCTGCTCAACGCGGCACTCGGCGCGCCGGTCGGCTGGCTCAACGGTACCCTCTACAGCCTTGCCGACCCGAGTGTGTTCGAGGACGTGACGTCGGGCAACAACGGCTCCTGGAACGCCCAGGCAGGCTGGGACGCGGTGACCGGCCTTGGCAGCGTCAACGGCGCGCCGCTGGCCTATGCGATGATCGGAGCGACCGGGCCCAGCGGCTCGATCGCGCTGCGCAACCAGCTCAACGCCGGGCAGCTCGACGCGGTCGCGGTGGATGCGACCGGCGCGCTCAACGTCACCTGGATCGGAAGCACCGATCCCTGGGCGGGGCCATACCAGATCCAGGGGCCCGGCTACGCGCCGCCGGGGGCGAAGGTGGCGCTCGGCTACGGCGGCTCGATCCACCAGCTCGACGCCGTTCTCGTCGACAACACCGGCACGCTCGCCGTCTCGTGGGTCGACGACGACGGCAACTGGGGCGGGCCGCGGGCGATCTCGAGCCCGAGCTTCGTCCCGCCCGGCGGCGGGGTCGCGCTCGGGTCGCAGATGTCGAACGCCCAGCTCGACGCGTTCGTGGTCGACGGCAGCGGCACGCTGCAGGTGTTCTGGGTCGGGGCCGACGGCAACTGGAACGGCCCGCACGCGATCTCGGGCGCCGGCTACGCCCCGCCGGGCGCCGCGATCGCGACCGCGCATCAGGTGAACGCCGGCCAGCTCGACGTGGCGCTGGTCGACGGCACCGGCACGCTCTCGGTGTTCTGGGTGGACGAGAGCGGCAACTGGCAGGGACCGTATGCGGTCTCGCCGTCGGGCTTCGCGCCGCCCGGTGCTCCGGTCGCGCTGCACTACCAGGCGTCGCTCGGCCAGCTCGACGCGGTGCTGGTCGACAACACCGGCACGCTTCAGGTGTTCTGGGTGGGCGGCGACAACTCCTGGGCGGGTCCATACGCGATCG
>CAXUBM010000364.1:0-2737 GCA_964249235.1 uncultured Acetobacteraceae bacterium
GTATGGGGGTGGAGCAGTACACCCGACGGTGTCCGTGAAGGGCGGCCGGACGGCGGCGGAACTGGCGCTGCTTCGCGGCGCGCTGGCGCGCGGGACGCCGGTGCTGGGCATCTGCGGGGGGATGCAGCTGCTGGCGGTGGCGTGCGGGGGAACGCTGATCCAGCATATCCCGGACGAGGTGCCCGGAGCGCTCGCGCATGAGCAGGAAGGGCGGAGGGACCGGGCCGGGCACACGGTGTCGGTCGAGGCGGGGTCGGCATTGGCGAAGCTGACCGGGCGCGCGGCGATGGCGGTGAATTCGTCGCATCACCAGGCCGTGCGTGATGCGGGAGGGCTGGTGGTATCGGCGCGGGCGCCGGACGGGATCGTGGAAGCGGTCGAGGCCGCGGACATGCGGGACGGCGGCGCGTTCTGCCTGGGCGTGCAATGGCATCCGGAGTTCCTGATCGACGAAGGCGACGCGCTGATGTTCGCGGCGCTGGTTGCGGCGGCGCGGACGCGATGAGCGAAGCCGAGCGGGGCGAGCGGATCGCCAAGTGGCTGAGCCGGGCCGGAGTGGCGAGCCGACGGGAGGTAGAGCGGATGCTCGCCGACGGGCGGATCAAAGTGGACGGCAAGAGGGTCGACCATCCGGCGACGTTCATCGGCAGCGGCGACGTGGTGCAGGTGGACGGCAAAGTCGTCGAGGCGCCGGGGCGGTCGCGGCTGTGGCGTTACCACAAGCCGGACGGGCTGGTGACGACGCATCGCGATCCGGAGCGGCGGCCGACGATCTTCGACCGGATGCCGCCGGGGATGCCGCGAGTGATCACGGTGGGCCGGCTCGACCTGAACAGCGAGGGGCTGCTGCTGCTGACCAACGATGGCGGGCTCAAGCGGCAGCTCGAGCTGCCGTCGAACGGCTGGATCAGGCGCTATCGGGCGAGGGTATGGGGCCCGGTGGACGAGGCGGCGCTGGCGAAATTGGCCGACGGCATCGCGCTCGACGGGATGAAGACGGGGCCGATCGAGGCGGGGCTGGACAGCAGGCGCGGCGAGAATGCGTGGCTGACGGTGGCGCTGCGCGAGGGCCGCTATCGGGAGGTCAGACGAGTGATGGCGGCGCTCAATCTCACCGTGACGAGGCTGATCAGGGTGGCCTACGGCCCGTTCCAGCTGGGCCAGCTCAAGCCGACGGAGATCGAGGAGGTGCCGGGCAAGGTGATGCGCGAGCAGATCGGCCGGGGCGCGTCGTGATCGCGACGCCGGGGCCCCGGACCCCGGCGTCGGGCCCGGTCGCGCGAGCGCAAAAAGAACCCGGGCGAGGGCGGAGCGCCCGCCTCGTCTTGCGCATCGTCGCGGGGGCGTGGCGCGGCAGGGCGTTGGTCGTGCCTGCCGGCACCGTCACGAGGCCGACGGCGGACCGGGTAAGGCAGGCGCTGTTCGACATGCTGATGCACGCACCCTGGGCCCCGGCGGACGGTGTGCGGGGCCTGTCGGTCCTTGATGCGTTCGCGGGGACGGGCGCGCTGGGTCTGGAGGCGCTGTCGCGAGGAGCGGCGGAGGCGACCTTTCTCGAGCATGACCGGACGGCGCTGGCGGCGCTGCGGACGAACGTGCTGGCATGCGGGGCGGAGACGGCGCGGGTGGTGGAGGCGGACGCGTTCAGGCCGCCGGCAGCGGACAAGCCGGCCGGGCTGGTGTTTCTCGACCCACCCTATGGGCAGGACGCACCGGCGCGGGCGGTGCGGGCGCTCGGTGCGGCAGGGTGGATCGGGGCGGGGACGCTGGTGGTGGTCGAGACCGGGCGGGACGAGACGGCGGAGGTCGGGCTGCACGCGTTGGCGGAGCGGCGCCACGGAGCGGCGTGCGTGCGGGTGTTCTCGGTCGATGAACGGGCGATTTGATTCAGGCTTTGTTGAGAAGTTTGGGCGAGGATGGGGCCGTCTCCAAGACGGAGGTTTTTCGGATGAACCCCTTCCAGCTCGTCTCGCCGCGTCAACCGCTCGTCGAGCTCGAACCGCCGGACGAAGTGCAGAACTGTCTGCGCACAATGCGCCTGGTGGATGACCTGCGGGCCTTGGCCTCGGAAGTCGAGCGTGACAGCTGGGCGAGCATCTCGATCGTCAAGACGCCGGACCGGCTGCAGATCGCGACCCACGAGTGCGGGGAACCGATCACGCCACTCTTGGCGGCATCGCTTCTGGCGGACATCGAACAGACATTGACGGCGTGTGAGTACGTGCGCGCACGCTTCGCACCCGAGTGGCGGGGACGATTGCTGGGCCGACTTTAGCCGGAAGTGCCGGCATGACGCGTGCCGATGCCCAGGGAGCTCGCCGGGCTGAAGAGCGATCGGGCTGGAGAGTGATCGGGCGCCGATCCGCCAGACGCCGAGGCATCGGGCCGGCGGGGGTCGAGTCGGCCTCGGCGCAATCCACTCCGTCGGCGGCGGCACGGCATGCAGGGCGCCGATGGGGCGCCTGACGATGAGGACGGTCTCGGCGGCGAGGAGGCCCAGCGCGCTGTTCTGGCCGTGCTCGGCCTGTTGCGAACGCCGGCACGTCGACCGCGTGGATCGCGTGCCTCTCTTTGCGGTGGCGTCGTTGATTCGGTGCCCGACAGGCCGTCCAGCTGGTCGGATGTTGTTGCAAGCCCTCTTTCAAGGTTGTCGGAAACGAACGTCCGAGCGAGTCCGCAACCTGCATCCGCGTCGCGCCGACGCGTTGGTGGTCGTGAACCTCGGTCACGCTGACGT
>CAXUBM010000365.1:0-2733 GCA_964249235.1 uncultured Acetobacteraceae bacterium
CCTCGGTCACCAGGTCGTCCACCTTCTCGATGTGGGCGGCCTTCATGCCGTGGACGATCTTGTGCATGGAGCCCGCCAGCGACTTCGCGATGTAGGCACCTGCGCCGGCAAGCTCGCCAGCGGTTTTCTCGCCGCCGAGATGGTACCCGATCAAGCCGCCGACCGCGCCCATGGCGTGCTCCCTGTCAAACGGCCTAGAAATGGGACCCTCTATCGGCGCCCAATCGGGACCCCTTTTGGGTGAGCTTGTGCCGGTGCAAGTCGGGGCACACGGTCAGGCGCGGTTCTTGAAACGCCAGCTCTCGTTGCCGGTCTCGACGATCTCGCAGTGATGCGTCAGGCGGTCGAGCAGGGCGGTGGTCATCTTGGCGTCGCCGAACACGCTGGGCCACTCGCCAAAGGCCAGGTTGGTGGTGACGATCACCGAGGTCTGCTCGTAAAGGCGGCTGACCAGGTGGAACAGCAGCTGTCCGCCGGACTGGGCAAAGGGCAGGTAGCCGAGCTCATCCAACACGACGAAGTCCATGCGGCAGAGATACTCCGCCATCCGGCCCTGGCGGCCGGAGCGCGTCTCCGCCTCGAGCCGGTTCACCAGGTCGACGACGTTGAAGAACCGGCCCCGGGTGCCGTTGCGGATGCAGGCGCGCGCGATCGCGATGGCCAGATGGGTCTTTCCGGTGCCTGTGCCGCCGACCAGCACGACGTTGCGCTGGTGGGCCAGGAACTCGCCGCCAGCCAGGTCGCGCACCAGGCTGTGGTTGATCGGCGTGTCGTCAAAGGCGAAGTCGTCGACATCCTTGGCCAGCGGCAGCTTGGCGATGGTGATCTGGTAGCGAATGGATCGCGCCTGCTTTTCGCTGATCTCTGCCGTCAGCAGGTCGCCGACGATGCGGGTCGGCTCGTGCTGGCGCTTGACGGCGGTGCCGATGATCTCGTCGTATGCGGCCTTCATGCCGTAGAGCTTCAGCTCCGCCATGGTGGTCAGGATCTCGGATCGTTCCATCAGATGGGCCTCCTCAGGCTGTCATAGCGGGCACAATCGGCGACCGGCGCGTGCGTCAGCCGCAGCGCGTCCGGGGTCAGGATGGTCACCGGCGGGGCGGGTTCGCGGTGCCGGGCCAGAATGTTGATTACGACGTCGGCCGAGTGTGTCGCCTCGCGCAGCGCTTCGGCGCAGGCGGCCTCGACCGCGGCAAGGCCATCGCTCAGCACAGCGGCCAGGATCCTCACCATCTGTCGGTCACCGTCTGCGCTGCCCGCCAGCTTGCGGCGGATGCGTTCCATCGCCGACGGCAGCAGCCAGTCCTTGAACGGCGCGCCGTTGCGCAGCGCGCCCGGCTTGCGTGCCAGCACCGGGACATAGTGCCAGGGGTCGAACACGGTCTGGTCGCGGCCGAAGTGACGAGGGTGCTCGCCAACGATCTTGCCGTCCTGGCGCAGCTCGATCCGCTCGGCGTAGACGCGGACCTCGATCGGGCGCCCGACCGCGTGCGCCGAGACCGAGTAGCGGTTGTTGTCGAACCGCACGAGGCAGGTCTTGGACACCGACGCCGTGACCGCGTGGAACCCGTCGAAGCGGCCGACGTACGGCACCAGGCTGGGCCGCTCTGCCTCGAACACCGACCATATCGTCTGGTCGCGCAGCTCCGGGTGGCGGTTGGCCCGGGCATACGCGACGCACTGGTCGAGCAGCCAGGCGTTCAGCTCGTCGTAGCTCCTGACCCGCAGCCGCGGCGAGAAGAACCGCTCCCGTACCAACCCGACTTGGTTCTCGACCTGGCCTTTCTCCCAGCCCGCCGCCGGAGTGCAGGCGACAGGATCGACCAGGTAATGGCTGCACATCTGGAGAAACCGGCGATTGTAGGCCCGATCACGGCCGACGAAGATCGCATCGACTGCCGCCTTGAGGTTGTCGTAGATGCCGCGGGTGCAGGCGCCCTTGAAGAACGCGAACGCCCGGTCGTGCGCGTCGAACACCATCTCCTGCGTCTCGCGCGGGTAGGCCCGCACGAACAGCATCCGGCTGTGGCACAGCCGCAGATGCGCCACCTTGACCGTAACGGTCGTGCCGCCGATCAGCACGATCTCATAGCTCCAATCGAACTGGTAAGCCTCGCCAGGCGCGAAGCTCAGCGGCACATACGCCGCCGCTGACGCTGACACCTGGTCGCGCCGCCATGTCCGGGCATATCGTCGCACCGCGTCGTAGCCGCCATCGTAACCCGACCCGCGCAGCGCCTCGAACACCCGGATTAGCGTCAGCCGCTCGCGGCTGGGCCTCGCCTCGTTGATAGCGAGCAGCCTGTCCAGTTCATCACGCCAAGCACCCAGCCGCGGCATGGGCTGCTGCTCGCGCTCGTAACGGAACTCCGTCGCCTCCGACCGAAGAACCTTGCGGACGACCTTTCGCGATACCCGCAGCTCACGGCAGATCGCTTTGATCGATTTGCCCTGAACCAAATGGGCACGGCGGATCCGCGCAATCGTCTCCACCACCAGCATCCCAAACAGGCTCCCGTGCAAACACGAAAGCCATGGTGAACCCCAGCGTCAGAGGGGTCCCGTTTGGACGCCGATCACTCCCCTAACAGGGTCCCTATTCCATGCCGATCCACACTTGCCCGACTTCAGCAGCACCCAGGCGCGATCGGGCTTCATGCACCCCTCCCCTTCCTGACGACGTCGTTCCAGTCCTGCCCTTCCACCGGTGGTCGCAGGCGCTCGACCCGCACC
>CAXUBM010000366.1:0-2732 GCA_964249235.1 uncultured Acetobacteraceae bacterium
GATCTGGATCAGGCCGCCGCCCTCTGCCCCCACCCGCGCAATCTCGACGACATGCAGATCGACGCCCTGCGCGACAGCGGCGGCCTGATCCAGATCACCGCCATGGGCGTCTTCCTGCGCCCCCGCGGCAAGGGCGACGCCACCGTGTCCGACTTCGTCGACCACATCGACCACGTCGTCGCCCGTGCCGGCGTCGCCCATGTCGGCATCAGCTCCGACTTCGACGGCGGCGGCGGCATCGTCGGCTGGCGCGACGCCTCCGAAAGCGCCAACGTCACCGCCGAACTCCACCGCCGCGGCTACGGGCACGCCGAGATCGCCGCCTTCTGGGGCGGCAACTTCCTCCGCCTGCTCGAGGCCGGCACCACCATCGAGCAAGGCAGGCCGCTCGAGGAGGGGCGGGGGGCGTCGCCCCCTGAACCGCGGTAGACGCGAGCCTCTGCACCCCAGAACGCGGTCGAGGCGGCCTCTGGCCATCCTCCGATGTTCGGTTTAGCCTTCGGACTGGAAGAAGCTGAACCCTCGTCGAACTTTTCCGAACCTTCTTCCGAAAACGAGAGGCCATCATGGCCCACCACGGAGGAAACATGACCCGCCACCACCTCGTGTCGCGGCTCTTCGGAGTCGGCGCCGCCCTCGCAACGATCGCCGCCGCCCACGCGCAAGGCGCGCGCGAGGTCCCCGCGGTCGTCGGGCCGATCGGCGGCACCGCGGCCGCTGATCACCCGTTCAACGCGGCCGCCTACCAGATCGTCCCGATCGACCTCGCGACGGTCGGCTATCGGGAGGACGAGTATTTCCTGAGCGGAACCGCCGACGTCTACGGCTACGACAGCGTCACCGACCCGCTCGACACCAAGGTCGACGTGCTGCGCTCCGGCCCATACACGAACCGGATCCTGGTCAGGCGGCCCACCGATCCACGCCGGTTCAGCGGCAACGTGATCATCGAGCTGCTCAACGCGACGAACGACTACGATCTGCCGATCTTCTGGTCCTACGACCACGACTACTTCACCAGCCGCGGCGACGTCTGGATCGGGATCACCAGCAAGCCGGTCACGATCGCGGGGCTCAAGGCGTTCAACCCGAGCCGTTACGCATCCCTGTCCTGGGCGAACCCGAACCGCAACGAGACCGACGCGACCTGCCCCACCCTCTACAGCATCGTCGGCGGCGCCTCGCACGCGACCGAGGATGGCCTGCTCTACGACGTGCTGAGCCAGACGGCCTCGCTGGTCAGGAGCAGCGGCCAGAGCAACCCCCTGCATGGCTACGCGGTCAAGGCGGTGTATGCGGCGGGCTACTCGCAGAGCGCGATCGACCTCGTCGGCTATATCAACGCGATCACGCCCCGCATCGCGGGCGCGCCGATCTTCGACGGCTATTTCGTCGGCTCCGGCTTCGGCATTCAGGCGCCGCTCAACCAGTGCAGCCCGGCGCCCGCCGCCGGCGATCCGCGCAACGTTCTGCGCTCTCGCAACGCGGCCATCGTCGCCACGCAGACCCAGTCCGACTACAACAGCGCCCGGCAGGCCTACAGGGCGGACAGCGACGCCGCCGCCGACCGCTACCGCTACTACGAGGCGGCGGGTCCGTCGCACGTGGTCGTGCAGCAGACCACCTCCGCGCCGGACACGGCAGACACGCACGCGGCCGGCGGCACGACCCTGATCGAGGACTACGCCAGCTGTCAGCCCGGGGCGGTTCTCAGCAACTTTCCGGGCGCGGACCTGCTCGACGCGAGCTTCGCCATCCTCGAGAGCTGGGTGCGGCACGGCACCACGCCCCCGCACGCGCCGTTGCTGGCGGCGACGGGAACAGCCCCGAACCTGACCGAAACGCTCGACGCGTTTGGCAACGCCGTCGGCGGCGTCCGGGCGCCGGAGGTCGACGTGCCGATCGCCACCTACACCAGCCAGACCGGCGCATCCAGCCTGAACTGCGCCCTGTCGGGGCAGGTGATCCGCCTGAGCGACGCGCGTCTCCAGACCCTCTACCCGTCCAAACTCGCCTACGTCGCGGACTACCTCGAGGACACCCTGTCGGTCGCGGGCCAAGGATTCCTGACGCCCGACGACGAGGTCCGGTCGATCCTGGGCGCGTCGGCTCGCGACATCCCCTGACGTCCGGGTCCGGGCCGCCCGCTCGGGGGCGGTCCGGGGCTGGCCAGCGGATCAGGCCCTGGCGTGACGACCCCGGCCTTCGCCTAGGTCTCCTCTTCCCGATCTCCCTCGACCTCGATGTCGCCACCGATCGCGTCGGTGTCGTCCTCGAGGTCGTCCGTGCTCTCCAGCACGTCGTCCTCGTCCTCGGCGGCCTCCTCGGCCTCCTCGCCCTCCACCTCCGGATCGACGTCGTCCACCGGCAGCGGCTTCTTCACCCGCTTCTCGTCGATCAGGTTGCCCGACGTGCGCCGCACCCGCGGCTGCTCCACCGGCTGCTCGGTCCCGCATTTCGGGCACACCGCCGGGTTTCGGGACAGGTCGTAAAATCGTGTGCTGCACGAAACGCACACGCGCTTGGTGCCGAGTTCTGGCTTGACCATCGACGAGCCTTCAAAGCGAGCCCCGCGCGGGGGTCATCGGGGAGGGCGGGCCCATGCCACCACCGCGGCGCGCTGTCAAACCGACCGGCCCATGCTATGCGCCGCCTCCCATGACCCCGCGCCCGCTCCATGTCCGCCCCGCCGCGTCGCCCTTGTCGGGCCGGGGCCGCGGCCCCGGCGCCAC
>CAXUBM010000367.1:0-2719 GCA_964249235.1 uncultured Acetobacteraceae bacterium
GCTCGATTTCGATGACGTTCTCCTCGCCGCTGTCATCGTCGCCGCCGACGGCCGGCTGGCGCTGAAGTCGGACCCCGCGGTCGGGGAGGATCATGGCGCGATCCTTTGCCGCGCGGGCAGGGACAGGCTTGAGGCCGACGGCGCCTTCACGCCGGCCTCGAAGCGCAAGTTCCCGGCTTCGGCGCTGACCAAACAGTATGAGATGCACTCGTTCGGCGCGATCTTCGCCGAGGTGCGGGTCGACCTCGACACCGGTGTGATCCGCGTGCCGCGGCTGGTGGGCGTGTACGACGTCGGCCGGGTGATCAACCCGCGCACGGCCTGCTCGCAGCTGCGCGGCGCAATGATCGCGGGGCTCGGCGGCGCGCTGACCGAAGAGGGCTGGTTCGATCCCGACAACGGCCGCGCGGTCGTGCGAAACCTGGCCGACTATCACATCCCGGCCTGCGCCGACGTGCCCGAGATCAAGGTCGAGACGCTCGACATCCCCGATCCGCAGATGGGCGCCCTCGGCGCGCGCGGGTTCGGCGAGATGGGCACGAACAACATGCCGGCCGCGATCGGCAATGCGCTGTTCAACGCCACGGGCCGGCGGCTGCGCAGCCTGCCGCTCACCCCCGATCGCGTCATGGAGGCCCTGCGATGACCCCGTTCAGCTACGAGCATGCGAGCGACGTCGCCGATGCGGTCGCGCGGGTCGGACGCACCGGGAACGCCCAGTTCATCGCCGGCGGCACCAGCCAGGTGGACCTGCTCAAGGAAGGCGTCCAGCGCCCCGCCGCGCTGGTCGACATCTTCCGCATCGGGCTCGACGCGATCACCGAGCTGGACGACGGCGGGCTCGGCATCGGCGCCAACGTCCGCAACTCGACCGCTTCGGACCACCCCGCCATCCGCGAGCGCTACACGGCGGTCGCCGAGGCGCTGCAGGCCGGCGCGTCGCAGCAGATCCGCAACATGGCTTCCATGGCCGGCAACCTGCTCCAACGGACCCGCTGTCCCTACCTGCGCGACCCGGCGCAGCCCTGCAACAAGCGCGATCCGGGCACGGGCTGCGCGGCGGTGCGCGGGTTCAATCGCCTGCACGCCATCTTCGGCCAGACCGACGAGGGGCCGCGATCGCCGCGCACCTGCATCGCCGTCCGTCCCTCGGACATGGCCGTGGCGATGGCGGCGCTGGACGCGGTCATCGTGGTCCAGAGCGCCGCGGGGGAACGCCGGATCGCCTTCGACGACCTGCACCGCCTGCCCGGCGGCGACCCGTCGCGCGACACCAGCCTGGCGCCCGACGACCTGATCCTCGCCATCGAGCTGCCGGCCTTCGGCGGCAGGTCGCACTATCTCAAGGTGCGCGACCGCGCCTCCTACGCCTACGCGCTCGTCTCCTGCGCCACCGCGGTGGAGATGGAGGGCGAGCGCATCGCAAAGGCGCGGATCGCGCTCGGCGGCGTCGCACACAAGCCCTGGCGGCTCCCCGCCGCCGAGGCGATGCTGGAGGGCGAGCGGCCGAGCGTCGAGCTGTTCCGCCGCGCCGCCGCCGCCGGGCTGGAAGGCGCGCGCGCCTACCCGATGAACGGCTACAAGCCCGAGCTCGCCCGCGTGCTGGTCGCGCGCGGCCTGGCGGAGACGACGGGCCTGGAGCCCCTGCAGGGCCAGGCCGGCACGGCCTTCGCCGCCAGCGTCGGCGGCATCGCCGGCGTGCACGAGGCCGCATGACCTCCGCCGACCGCGACCGCTCGGCTGTCCGCACGGCCTTCCCTAGACCGGACAAGCTGATCGAGGCGCAGCGTCATGGATGAACCCTATACCCCCACGCTCAAGGTCAACGGCGAGGAGCACCCGCTGCGCCCCGACCCGCGCACCACCGTGCTCGACGCCCTGCGCGAGCAGATCGGGCTGACCGGGACCAAGAAGGGCTGCGACCACGGCCAGTGCGGCGCCTGCACCGTCCACCTGGACGGGGAGCGCGTCCTGTCCTGCCTTCTCCTGGTCGAGGGCGTCGCTGGCCGGGAGGTGACCACGATCGAGGGCCTTGCAGCTCCGGGCGGCGACCTGCATCCCATGCAGCAGGCCTTCATCGACCACGACGCCTTCCAATGCGGCTACTGCACCCCCGGCCAGATCATGTCGGCGATCGCCTGCATACGCGAAGGCCATGCGGGCACGCGCATGGAGATCCAGGAATACATGAGCGGCAACCTGTGCCGCTGCGCCGCCTATCCCAACATCATCGCCGCAATTGAACAAGCACGCGCCCACGCTATCGTCATCTCTGGACACGTTCGCTTAAATACGCCATGAGAGCGTTCAGTTTTATAGATTTACTAAAGAAGGCCGAGATCAACCCGATGCAGGCTTGGTTTAGTCGGCTGATGCCATCAAGTTTGCTTTGCAAATCCCACATCGGCGCACGTACCTTGCCCTACATGAACGAAGGGCGGCTTACAGCGAAGGATGGTGTTCCCAGCCCGCAAGGGTGCGCCGGGGGCCCAAGCACGATGGAACTGACCCGCTTGCGCGAGTTCTGCGAGCAGTTCACGCGCGGTCTCAATCGGTTGCGCATAAAGGAGCGCGCCGGTTTTATGGCGGCCAAGACAGAGGCGGCGCGCATCGAAGAGAAACTTATTCCGAAAGGTGGCCGTCTGGCGATCGGCCTACGCGGTGACCTCGCGGCAATGCTGGCGTTTGAGGCGCACAAAAAGACGCCCGGCGCTCCATC
>CAXUBM010000368.1:0-2705 GCA_964249235.1 uncultured Acetobacteraceae bacterium
CGCCGCGCCGCCGCCGCGCGCCGCCGCCGCCGCCCGCCTCAGCAGCGTCGACCCGATCCTGAGCCGCCAGAACCGGCTCAAGACATAGAGCCGCTTGAGTTCCAGGTCCGCCTCCGTCGCGCCCGGCAGCGCCGGCTGCTCGACCAGCGCGTAGCCCACCGGCGCCCCGGTCAGTTCGGCAGACCCCAACTCGGCCAGCCATGCCATCCCGCCCGTCGCCAACGCCGCTGAGAACGACGCCGCGGTATGAACTCGCCGGCAATGTGCGATGATGTCGGCGCCATCGAGCACCCCCGCGTAGGCGTCCAGGAATGTCGCCGCCCCCACCAGCGCCAGCGCGCCCAAATCCGAGTGATCGGCCCTGCGGACCGACCAGCCGACCACGGCGTCCAACATCGGCCACCCCCCCTACTGGGCGGTGTCTGGGGCCGCCGGCCCCAGCGGGTCAAGGGCAGAGCCCTTGCCTACCCTTTCCCTTCCCCTGCTAAACCACCTCCCAGACCCCGGAGACGCGCCATGAACGAGATGAGCCCACTCAAGACCGACCTCGACGTCCGCATCGACCGACTCGCCGAAACCGCGATCCGCGTCGGCTTGGCCCTGCGTCCCGGCCAGGAGATCGTCATGACGGCTCCCCTCGACGCGCTGCCGCTCGCCCGCCGGATCACCGAGCACGCCTATCGCGCCGGCGCCAAGCTCGTCACCACGCTGTATGCCGACGATGTCGCCCGCCTCGCCCGCTTCCACCATGCCCCCGACGATGCCTTCGACTACGCCCCCGCCTGGCAGTTCGACGGCATCGCCGAGGCTTTCCGCAACGGCGCCGCCCGCCTCGCCATCGCCGGCGAGGACCCCTCCCTGCTCGCCAACGAAGATCCCGACCGCGTGTCCCGGGCGTCGCGCGCCCAGTCGCGCGCCTACAAGCCCGCGCTCGAGCAGATCAGCGGCTTCAAGACCAACTGGACCATCGTGGCCGCCAGCACCCCCGGCTGGGCCCGCGCCGTCTTCCCCGACCTCGACGAAGCCACCGCCGTCGCCCGCCTGTGGGACGCCATCCTGTCCGCCTCGCGCGTCGACAACGCCGATCCCGTCGGCGCCTGGCAGTCCCACAACGCCAGCCTCGCCACCCGCACCAAGTCTCTCAACGACAAGCGCTACCGTGCGCTCCGCTACCGCGGTCCCGGCACCGACCTCGAGATCGGCCTGTCGGAGGTCCACCAGTGGCTCGGCGGCTCGAAGACCGCCGCCAACGGCATCACCTGCAACCCCAACATACCGACCGAGGAAGTCTTCACCACCCCCGACCGCGCCCGCACCGCCGGCACCGTCCGCGCCACCAAGCCGCTCGCCTACCAAGGCACCCTGATCGAGGACATCGAGGTCCGCTTCGAAGCCGGCCGCATCGTCGATGCCCGCGCCCGCACCGGCCTGTCCGTCCTGCAGCGCGTCCTCGAGACCGACGAAGGGGCCGCCATGCTCGGCGAAGTGGCCCTCGTCCCCCACTCCTCCCCGATCAGCCAGGGAGGCGTGCTGTTCCGCAACACCCTCTTCGACGAGAACGCCGCCAGCCACATCGCCCTCGGCCAGGCCTACAGCAACGCGCTCGTCGGCGGCGACAGCATATCCAAGGATGACCTCGCCCGCGTCGGCGCCAACGAAAGCCTGATCCACATCGACTGGATGATCGGTTCCGATCGCATCGACGTCGACGGCATCACCGCCGACGGCACCGCCGAACCCCTCATGCGCGCCGGCGAATGGGCCTGACCCTGCCGGAGCCAACGCTGAGCCTCCACGACACGCGCTCGCGAGGGCGCGTGTCGTTCCAGCCGATCGACCCAGGCAACGTCCGCCTCTACATGTGCGGCCCGACGCCCTACGACGTCGCCCATATCGGCAACATGCGCGCCTTCATCGTCCCCGACATTCTGGTGCGCCTGCTCCGGCGTCTCTATCCTCGCGTCACCTACGTCCGCAACATCACCGACGTCGAGGACAAGATCACCGCCCGTGCCCACGCCGAGCACACCACCATCGCCGAACTCACCGAGCGCACCGTCGCCCAGCTCCACGCCGACCTGGCCGCGGTCGGCAACCTGCCCCCCGACATCGAGCCCCGCGTCACGGCCCACATTCCGGAGATCGTCGACTTCATCGAACAGCTCCTCCGAACCGGTCACGCCTACGAATCCCGATCCCACGTCATCTACGACGTCGGCTCCTTTGCCTCCTATGGCGAGCTCTCCGGCCGCCGCCTCGCCGACCTCATCGCCGGCGCCCGCGTCGAGGTCGCCGACTACAAGCGCGCGCCTGCCGACTTCGTGCTTTGGAAACCCTCGGACGACACCGAGCCCGGCTGGGACAGTCCCTGGGGCCGCGGCCGCCCCGGCTGGCACATCGAGTGCAGCGCCATGAGCCGCGCCTATCTCGGCGACAGCTTCGACATCCATCTCGGCGGCGAGGATCTCCTCTTCCCGCACCACGAGAATGAACGGGCCCAAAGTCTTGCCGCCTACCCCGACAGCAGTTTCGCCGGGGTCTGGCTGCACAACGCCATGCTGCAAGTCGACGGCCAGAAGATGTCGAAGAGCCTCGGCAACTTCACCACCGTTCGCGACGTCCTCGCCCATCACCCCGGCGAGGTCCTTCGCCTGACCCTGATGCGCGCCCACTACCGATCGGTCCTCAACTTCACCGAGTCCGCG
>CAXUBM010000369.1:0-1034 GCA_964249235.1 uncultured Acetobacteraceae bacterium
CATGCCGAGATGGGTAGACAGCGCGCGGATCAGGCGCTCGAGATCGGAGGGCGGGAGGGCGAAGGCCACGGGGCCGAAGGCGGGATGCTGGAAGGCGAGAACGGAGCCCTCGGTGACGGCCTCGGGCTGGACCGCCCAGCTGGTGCCGTAGACGGGGGTGAGCGGGACGCCCTCGACGGGCGGCGGCGATGTGTGGGCGAGCATGGTGGCGCGGGCCTGGCCGAGACGTACGATGAGGGTGGAGAGCTGCTCGAGGTTGAGCGCGACCGCGCCCTGCAGGCCGCTGGCGGGCAGGAGCTCGAGGACGGCACGGCCGTCGGTGACGATGGACACCCTCCTGCGAGGTTCGGTCATGGCGCCTCCCTCCGTCGCCCCGTCATGGGCTGGCGAGACCACCATGCCACAGCCACCAACCGGTGCGGGCGAGGTTCGCGCGGGCGCACTCGGCGTCGGGACCGGGCTCGAAGAGGGCGAAGCACGTGGCGCCGGAGCCGCTCATGCGGGCCAAGAGGCAGCCCGGCTGGGACCGGAGCGCGGTCAGCACGTCATCGATGACGGGAGCGAGGGCGCGGGCGGGATCTTGGAGAGCGGTGGCGAGGCGGGCGAGGTCGCGGGCCATGGCGGTGGCGGTCGGCCAGGTGGCGGGTAGTTCGGCCGGCAGGCGGTCGATCGGGGCGCGGGCGCGGAAGACGGCCTGGGTAGGGACAGGAACGAGCGGATTGACGAGGAGAAGAGCGAGCGGCGGCAGGAACGGGGCGGCGAGGAGGTCCTCGCCGATGCCGCGCATGATGACGGGGCGGCCGCGCAGGCAGACGGGGACGTCGGCGCCGAGTGCCACGAGACGATCCTCGGGAAGCGGGGCCTGGACGTCCCAGAGTCTGGCGAGAAGGCGGAGCGTCGCGGCGGCGTCGGCCGACCCGCCGCCGATGCCCGACGCGACCGGGAGATTCTTCTCGAGGCGGATGGCGGCGCCTTGCGTGGTGCCTGCGGCCTCGGCGAGAGCGCGGGCCGGGGACAGGCCGCGGATCGCCAGT
>CAXUBM010000369.1:1044-2681 GCA_964249235.1 uncultured Acetobacteraceae bacterium
CCGCACGAAGCACGAGGTTGTCGGCCGTGGGCTCGTCGCGCAGGGCGAGGGCAAAAGGACCATCGAGAGCCAGGGAGAGCGTGTCGTCGGGTTCGGCGGTGAGGCGGTCGGCGGCGCCGGCGAAGACGACCAGGCTGTCGATCAGGTGATAGCCGTCGGCGCGGCGGCCGATGACGTGCAGATGAAGGTTGATTTTGGCGCAGGCGAACTCCTGCGGCGACGGAGCCGGGCTCATCGGAAGACGAATGTCAGGGCGAGGCGGGGCTGGCGATGGTGTCGTTGGCGGCTTCGTGCAGGCGGGCCTCGATCTTGGGCAGGTCGGACGGATCGGGGTTGAGGATCAGGGCGCGCTGCCACTGGTCTTGAGCCTCGCGCTTGCGGCCGGCATGCAAGTAGGCAACGCCGAGATGATAGTTGACGGTGGGGTCTTCGGGGGTGAGCTCCGCGGCCTGCTGGAGAATGTCGGTGGCGCGGCCGACGTCGCCCTGCTTGAGGACGATCCAGCCGAGGCTGTCGAGGAAGGCGCCGTCGCGGGGCTTCTGGTCGAGCGCGCGCTCGAGCATGCGGCGGGCCTGGTCGAGATCGCGGTTCTGCTCGGCCAGCGAATAGCCGAGATAATTCAGGACGTAGGGTTCCTCGGGGGAAAGGGCGAGGGCCTGCTGGAGATCGGCCTCGGCGCGGTTCCATTGGTGGGAACGATCATAGGCGACGGCGCGGTCGAAGAAGAGGGACCAGTCCGAGCCGGTGGGCTGGCCGATGTCGGCAACGGCGCGGTTCAAGGCGGTGACGGCCTCGAGATAGCGGTGCTCGTCGCTGAGAATCTCGCCCAGTTCGCGCGGGGGTTCGGGCTGCTCCGGGACCTGGTCGGAGAGGGTCTGGAGAAGATCGCGGGCCGCGCTGTCGTCGCCGACGCCGCGCTCGAGTTCGGCGCGGCGGAGCTCGACCAGACGGTAAAGCGGATCGGTGTTGCCGATGGGGGCGAGCGCGTCGAGGCCAGCCTGCCGGATGTGCAGGTTGTCATCGGCGTCGGCGATCATCAGGCGGGTTTCACTCGATGACGGATCCAGCGTCAGGCTGTAGCGGAGCATCAGCAGGGTGGTGGTCCCGCCGGCGCGGGCGGCCTGGGTGTCGCGGGGATCGGCGTCCGATTGCAGCTGGGTGGAGAGGATGGAGGCGGCGCTGCGGTATGCGCGGGCGAGGCCGATGCGCGCGCTGGTGACAGGAGGGTCGGCGAGGGTGGCGTCGATACCCGGCTCGGCGAGAGCGAGCGAGGGGGCGGCGCCGACGAGGGCGTGGACGAGGCCGCGGGCCTCGGCGACTTGGCCGTGACGGGCGGCGAAGCCGGCGAGGACGCGCACGAGCGACAGGTTGAGGCCGGGCGCGGCGGTCTGGGCGAGATGGTAGTCGGCGGCGGCGGTGTCGGTGCGGCCGGCGAAGTCGGCAATCAGGCCGGCATGCAGGGCGTAGAAGGCGGGCAAGCGGCTGCCGGTGAGCAGCGGCGCCAGGGTTTGCAGGGCGGCATCGACGTGTCCGGCGCCGACCTCGGACCAGGCGGCGAGAACCGGGCGCAGCGCGTCGGCAAGGCCGCCGTCGTGCGGGAGGTCGGCGTAGAGGCGGGCGGCCTCGTCCCAGCGACC
>CAXUBM010000370.1:0-2674 GCA_964249235.1 uncultured Acetobacteraceae bacterium
GTGTTGCGGACCGGCCGGCCGGTCGAGCACGCGATCACCATTCCCGAGGGCCTGACCGCGGCCGAGATCGCGGGCCTGGTCAGCGGCGCGGACGCGCTGTCCGGCCCGGTGACGGTGCCGCCGGAGGGAGCGGTGCTGCCGCAGACGTACGACTACGAGCGCGGCACCACGCGCGCGGCGCTGGTCCGGCGGGCCGAGACGGCCATGCGCGCGGCCCTCGCCCGGGCTTGGGCGCGGCGTGACGCGTCGTCGGCATTGAGCGGGCCGCACGCGCTGCTGGTGCTGGCGAGCCTGGTCGAGCGCGAGACGGGGGTACCGGCGGAGCGGCCGATGGTGGCTGCGGTGTTCCTCAACCGGCTGCGGCTCGGCATGCGGCTGCAGTCGGACCCGACCGCCGCCTACGGCGCTGCCGGTGGGCTGGGGCCGCTGTCCCGGACGCTGACGCGTGCCGACCTGGCGTGGCCGGCCCCGGTCAACACCTACCTGATCGAGGGTTTGCCGCCCTCGCCGATCTGCGCGCCGGGGCTGGCGTCGATCGAGGCGGCCGCGCATCCGGCGCCGACCGACGCGCTCTACTTCGTCGCCAGCGGCACCGGCGGGCACGTGTTCGCCTCCACACTGGCCGAGCACGACCGCAACGTCGCCCGCTACCGGGACGGGTCGGGGAGCACGCTCCCCTACGCCGACGTCGAGCGCGCGGCGTTGGCGAGGTCGACGACGCGCGCAGCACCCGGCGGCGGCCCCAGTCGGCCGATGGGCAGGATTTCGCGGCCGCTGGTCTCCGACAGCACCTCGGCGGCGGCCAGATAGAAGGCGGCGATGGCGGTCAGCAGGCCGGCATAGCCGCCCAGCTCGTGCAGCGTGACGGAGCCGGTCCATTCGCCGGCCGCGAGCAGGAAGAAGGTGATCCAGAGCAGCAGGAAGACGGTGCCGACGGCGCGGCTGGCGTTGAAGGTGCCGAACCACATGAACAGGGTGAAGGCGCCCCACAGCGCGAGATACCAGCCGACGACGCCCGCCGGCACGCTGGCGTGGAAGAACTCGACGAACAGCGCGAACGACCACCAGAAGGCGCCATAGCTGCAGAAGGCGGTGAAGCCGAACGTGTTGCCGCGCGGCAGCTCGCAGATGCCGGCGATGAACTGGGCGGTGCCGCCGAAGGCGAACGCCATCGCGAGCACCATCGGCACGCCCGTGGCCGGATACCAGCCGGCGTTGACCATGCTGAGCAGCCACGTGGTCAGCCCGAAGCCGCAGAGTCCCAGCGGTGCGGGGTTGGCGTAGGTCTTCATTGGACGTTGTCTCCCTCGAACCGCCTTTCTGTGGATGAAGGCTTCGGTTCCCCACCGTCACGATGCCACGGCTGCGGCCGTCATGCACCCGGTTCGACCTCGATCGGCGCCGGGGCTCGCGACGGCTGGCGTCGCAGGAGCTGTTCGCGCAAGCCGGGTGGCAGCAGCGACACGAAGCGGGCGCCGCCACCGATCCGGCGCGGGAACACGACGCGACGGCGGCCGCGCCGGACGCCATCGAGGATCACGGCGACCGCGTCCTCGACGGCGAGCAGGCCGGGCATCGGAAAGTCGTTGGCGGCAGTCATGGGCGTGCGGACGAAGCCGGGGCAGACGCTGGTCAGACGCACGCCGCGTCGCGCGGCGTTGGCGGCGGTGGCGACCGTCCACACGTCGATCGCCGCTTTCGACGCGCAGTAGCTGGGCGTGTGCGGGTAGGGCAGGAAGGCGGCGACCGACGCGATGACGGCGATGCGGCCGCGAACGCCGCCGGCCGCCGGGGGCTGCCCGGCCATCACGTCGAGCGCCGGCAGCACGGTGTTCATGACCCCGTCGACGTTGGTGGCGAACGTCGCGCGCACCTGCGGCTCGCTCTCGGTGCCGTCGCCTCGAATCCCATAGGCGACGCCGGCATTGGCGAAGACGAGGTCGAGCGGCGCGTGCGCCTCGATGGCCGCGCGCATCGTGTCGCGCTCGGTCACGTCGAGGCGCACGCACGCGACCGCGGCGCCGCGGTCGCGGCACGCCGGCGCCGGCGCGTGCAGCCGGGCCTCGTGGCGGCCGAGCAGGATCAGCGTGGTGCCCGGTCGGGCGAGCGCGCATGCGAGAGCCCGACCGATGCCGCTCGAGGCGCCGGTGATGAGAACGCGGTCCTGCTTCATGTCGTCGAGGATAGGCACGGGCTGGTAGAAGGGCCAGCCGAGCACCTTTAGAGGGCCAGGCGAGCACCGGGAGGCGGGACAGAGTGGCCGAAGCTGCGAACGGACCGCGTGGCGTATGCCTGGTGATCGCGGCGCCCTCGGGGGCGGGCAAGAGCACGATTGCCAATGCACTGAGGGCGGCGGACAAGAACCTGGCACACTCGGTCAGCGTGACGACGCGTCGGATGCGGCCGGGCGAAGTGGAAGGGCTACACTACCATTTCCGGGACGAGGACACGTTCCGGTCGATGGCCGCCGCCGGCGAGCTGGTGGAGTGGGCGGAGGTGTTCGGACGGTCCTACGGAACGCCGCGCGCGCCGGTCGAAAAGGCGCTGGCGGACGGGCGCGACATGGTCTTCGACATCGATTGGCAGGGCTATCGGCAGCTTCGCGCGGCGCTGCCGGGGGACGTGGTGGGACTGTTCGTCCTGCCGCCGTCGCTCGGGGTTCTCGAGCAGAGGC
>CAXUBM010000371.1:0-2673 GCA_964249235.1 uncultured Acetobacteraceae bacterium
GGGCTCGGGGGGGCATGCGGGCGGTCTGGGTTGTTGCGAGGCCAGAACGCCACTGTCTTTACGGGCAGGCAACATGTTGGCGGCGCTGGAGCAGTTGTGGACCGAGGCGCCGGCCTGCAGCCTGGCCCCGCGTCACCGTCTCGTCGCGTCGGATCTCCTGGCCTGCGACTCGCGCCCATGCTGTGGTTGCACGACGCATCGCCAGAGAAGGCACCCGCCAGCATGCTCTTCCGCGACCTCGGCCTGCCGACACTCGCGATCAGCCAGCCGGCGCATGCCTGGATTTCCGGCCAACTGCTTCGCGCCTGGGCAGACGACCTTCCCGAGCCGCTGCTCCTGGCTGCCGAACTGCACGACATCGGCTGGCTGGACTGGGAACTCGACCCGCTGTTCGATCCTGCCGGCCGACCTGTGCTGTTTCGCGACGTCGGCGCCGCGACCCATGCGCCGATGTGGAACCGCGGTGTGGAACGCGCACTCGCGGCCTGGGGCTGTCACGTCGCCCTGCTGATCTCGCGTCATGGCGGCGTGATCTATCGCCGTTTCACCGACCGTCACCGCGTCGGCGCGGCCGACGCGGACGCGGCCGAGGCCTACCTGGCCGACGCCGCCAGCCGCGAACGCGCCTGGGCCGACAGCCTCGGTCTCGACGCGGCGACGCTCGCCCGGCAGAGCGCGCTCCTCGCGCTCTCCGACACGCTGTCACTGGCTCTGTGCGGCGAGCTGCGGACACCTCTCGACGTCGAGGCCGACGGTGTCCGCTACCGGCTCGAGCGAGGCGCCGAAGCCTTCGCCCTGTCGCCCTGGCCCTTCCGCGAGCCCAGTCTCACCGTCGCCTGCGAAGCCAGACCGCTGCCGGCGCCGCTGCCCGACCGAGCCGCCATGCGACGCTGGCTCGCCGATGCACCGCGCGTCCGGCACGTCGCGCATCTGCGGCCCGGATAAGCCCACACTGTCCGCTTCGTCTCCGGATCGCGGGCGGCTCCGGCGCGCTGTTCCCAGCGGGGTTGCGGGCGGAGCCCCGACCCGTGCACGGCACACGGCTTGCTGGGCTTTTCCGTTGCACACGGAGGCTCCACCATGCACATGCCCCGCCGGTTGCTCGCCGCCATCCTGGCCCTCGCCTCGCCGACCGCGGCGGCGGCGGCGGCCCCCCACCCCCCCATCCTGCTCCCCGGCAGCATCAACGACGGCAGCTGGAACGCGCTGGGCTTCCAGATCCTGCAGAGCCTCAAGGCGCATGGCTACGAGACCTCCTATTCCGAGAACGTCGCCGACGCCGACGAGGAGCAGGCCCTGCGCGACGACGCGGCGCGCAACCTGATCGTGATCGGTCATTCCGGCCGCTTCATGGCGTCGATGGAGGACGTGGCGCCGGACTTCCCCCACACGCAGTTCATCGTCACCTCGGGCAACAAGGGCGAGCCGCCCAACATCATGTCGATCGACTGGAACAACGCCCAGTTCGGCTGCCAGCTCGGCACGCTGGCCGCTCGCATGAGCCGCACCCACAAGGTCGCGGGCGTCTATGGCCTGCGCGGGGTGCCCAACATCACCGCGCAGGCCGGCGGCTTCCGGATCTGCGCCACCCGTGCCGGTGCCGCGGTGACCATCCTGTATGTCCGAGACATGGAAGACGCGGCGGCGGCCAAGGAGGCGGCGCTCGCCCTGATCGACAAGGGCAACGACGTGATCACCGGCAAGCTCAACGCCGCCCAGTCGGGCCTGATCGAGGCCGCGCGCGAGCGCCGCGTGTTCGTCACCGGCCGCTCGCTCGCCGACAGCAAGTCGGCTCCCAATGCCGTGCTGACGAACATCATCGAGGACTGGCCCGCCATGTTCGGGACCGTCGCCGACCAGGTGCGCGCCGGCCACATCTCCGGGACGTTTCACCTCTACGGCTACGACACGACGCCGAGCGGCGCCTCGCTCGAATACGCACCCGGCCAGGCCCTCAACCCGGTCGTGCCCGCGCCGGTGGCTGCCGAGATTGCCAGCGAGGCACACGGGTTTGCCGTCCACAGTCTGAAGGTGACACCCACGGAGGGGGACGCGCGCAGCGGAACCTAGTCGATGGCGCTTCTGGAGATCCGTGGAGTCACCAAGAGCTTCGGCAACGTCCGCGCAAACGACGGCATCGACCTCGATGTGGAAGCAGGCCGCATCGTCGGGCTTCTCGGCGAGAACGGATCGGGCAAGAGCACCCTGATGCGGATCGCCTTCGGCCTGCTCAGCGCCGATGCCGGCACGGTCGCGGTGGACGGCAGGCTCCTCGCGGCCGGGCGCCCCGCGGACGCGATCGAGGCGGGCCTGGCCATGATCCACCAGCACTTCACGCTGGTGGAGGCCGCCAGCGTGCTCGACAACGTGCTGCTCGGCACGCGCGGCCTGCTCCGCCGGCGCGGGACCGCCGAGCGCATCAGGGAGACGAGCGCACGCTATGGGCTGGAGCTCGATCCGCGTGCCACGGTGGCTGGCCTGCCGCTTGGCCGGCGTCAGCGGGTGGAAATCCTCAAGGCGCTGCTGCGCGGGGCGCGCCTGCTGATCCTGGACGAGCCCACGTCCAACCTCGCGCCGACCGAGGTCGACAACCTGCTCGCGATCCTGCGCGAGCTCCGCGCCGCCGGCACCGGCATCATCTTCATCAGCCACAAGCTGCCCGAGGTGCTGGCG
>CAXUBM010000372.1:0-1365 GCA_964249235.1 uncultured Acetobacteraceae bacterium
AGTGCGGGTTCGGCGACGGTGACACCGGCTACCATGCTCCGACGCACGCAATCTATTGCGAGATCTGTCTGGAAGACGACCAGCAGGTGCGACTCAGGCGCTGGCAGGTCGACCAGGACTCAGGCATGCTTCCGGGCAGCGGATCTGGCCGAGGCTGACATCTTTCTGGCTGCGGCTGGGTCATCCTTGCCCTTTGCCGTCGTTTTCGTCCTCGTGGACGTCTTGGCTTTGGTCGGCTTCTTTGAAGCGGTTTCCTTGCCTGTGGTCTGGCCGAGGCTCTTGCGAAGCGCCGCCATCAGGTCGACGACATTGCTGTGCTCGGGCTTGTCTGTCTCCTCCGCCTGAATGCCCGTTCGAGTCGTTCTCGTCGGCGGTAGTCGGGCAGCCGCTGGAGGGAATCCTCGGGATCTGGCGCAATCTGTGGAAGGATGGGCAAGACCTGGCCGCACACGCGCTCGCCTATACACAGGTCCAGATCAAGGCAGCTCATCAGGCCGCCAAACGGCACTGGACATGGGCTTCGTGGATAACAGACTAGCTTTGTCGTCGCAGCCTGATAAGATCCCTACATCGGGTGTGGTGGTAAGCGATGGGAGTCGAACGGCTCGTACCCACGATCTTGCTCCCGATTTATCGCCAGTTCAGATCGAGGTTGAAGAACCGCCTGATGGGTGGCTCGAACGAGAACGTCTTCTCTGAGGTTTATCGAAAGAAGCTTTGGGGCGAACCGACCGAGGCCGGCCAGCTGTTCTACTCGGGTGACGGATCCTACGATCCCAGCGCTCAGCAATATGGCGATCTGGTGCTACGGGTCATCGAGGAATACGGTGCCGAAACGGTGTTGGAAATCGGATGCGGCGACTTCTCGATCGCCAGCCACTACGCGACGCGATGCAAACGTTACATCGGTGTCGATGTCGTCCCTGATCTCGTCGAGCATCACCGGGAGCGCTTCGGCAGCGACACCGTGTCATTCCTGCATGCCGATGCGGCGAGGCAGAAAATGCCCGATGCCGATCTCTGCATCATTCGACAAGTGCTGCAGCATCTTTCGAACCGAGACATCGCCAGGGTTCTCGGCAACACGAGAAGTTCTCGAAGGCTGCTGGTGACGGAGCACCTCCCCGCGCCGGACCAGCTCCGAGGATACAATATCGACAAGGCCGCTTGTCCGGATATCCGCGTGACGTTCGGGTCCGGCGTGTTTCTCGAGCAGAAGCCGTTCAGCCGGGAGCTTGAGGTTCTCTCCGACATTCCGATCCGTGACCTCAACACTGCGCGCGGCGAGCGGCTGCGAACCGTGCTGCTCACCAACGGCCCGGTCATTTAGCGCGAGCCAGATTGCCGAACCGCGCCGGGTGGCGT
>CAXUBM010000372.1:1465-2671 GCA_964249235.1 uncultured Acetobacteraceae bacterium
TCTCCAGAGTGCCGTCCAGGACGGCGACGCGAACATCCAGGAAGGGCTGCACGGTCCACCGGTTCCAGCGCATCTGCTGTTTCTTGATCATGCGTTTGGCAATGATCTCGTTGACGGCGCTCTCAACGAAGGCGGTCGAGATCGGCTCGCCGCGTCGCCGGCGAGCTCCATAGTTTACCAGCGCGGACTGGTTCGCTTCGAGATACGACAGCAGATCATCAATGTGGCCCCGCAGGGCGCGAACGCCGGCGATGTTGCGGATGCTCCCGGCCCCGAGCCATTGGCGGACCTCGGCGAGCTTGACCAGGCACCTCTTCCAGCGACCGTGCCAGAGCCGCCACTTCGCGCTCTCGATGTCTCGACGTCTCTGCTCGCCAAGCCAGGCGTTCGGCGTCTCCGCGCCAAGGCCGCCTGCGGCCCGCAGAGCGTGCTCGAAGCGCATGGCGATGTGGAACCAATCCAACACGACGGTCGCTTCAGGCAGAACTCGACGCTGGAGATTCCGCAGACCCGCGTCACCATCCGACAGCACGGTGGCCGGCGTCCGGCTGGATACCCCGACCCGCGCCAGCGTACGAGCGAAAGGCTCCGCTGATGAGTTGTTACGCGCGAAAGCGAAGCGGTGCTGCTCGCCGCCAACGCCGATGACCTTGCCAGCGATGACCTCGAAGTTGCGCTCCGGCCGCCGATGGCGGCTACGCACATATCCGCCATCAAGTCCGACGATCACTGGCGGCGCCACCGCGTTGGATGGAGGCATCTGGGCAACTGCCGGTGCAGACTTCACCACCATCGCCCCAACCCGCATCGTGCGGTTCCGCACTATGCCGGCATTCACCGCTCCTCCGATCGGAAACAGCTCGAAGAGCAGGTCCGCCACCCGGGCGAACGGCGCAAGCGCAGCGAACTTCGCCGTTACATAGGCCAGCTCGGGCGCGACATCACCGATGACCACGGCCGCGAAACTCCTTGGCTCAGCGTGTCGGCGCGGCAGCGGCAGGCGCATATCCGCCGGATCCTGACCGGAACGTCGCCGAACAGCGAGCGGAACGTGGCCGGGTAGTGCCCCTTGCTGGGGAGCTTCGCCGCGCAGTGTTCGCAATGTCGCACTCGTTGGCCCATCCTGGAGACCTGAGTGCGGACGATCTCCGCCTGAGTGGCCGCCGTCAGCCGCTTGCCTTCATCAAGCGTCAAGCCGAGGGTCTC
>CAXUBM010000373.1:0-2671 GCA_964249235.1 uncultured Acetobacteraceae bacterium
CGGGTCGAACACGTCCGGCCTGCCCGACGCGATCACCACGGGCACCTCCGGGAACAGCTCAAGCAAACGCGATGCCACGTCGATGCCGGTCGTCTTGCCCTGCATGTGATAGTCGGTCACCAGCGCCGAATACGGCCGCGACCGCCTGGTGATCGCCTCTATGGCCTCCTCGCCGCTGCTCACCTCATGCACCTCGAAGCCCGCGTCGAGCAGGCTCTCGGCGATGATGATCCTGATGATCGGCTCGTCTTCGACCAGTAGAACACACACGGCGGCGACCCCTGACCCGGCGTCACGCCCCAACGCGACAGGCAGCCGGCGCACTGATATCACCTCAGCGGCCCCGCCGTTCCTCGCCCACGGGGTTGTGCTGACCGGGCTGTCGCCTTTTCGACACACGCCCTGCATACTCGACCGGAATGACGGACGATCGCTCCAGGCCGCTCGGGGGCCATCACCAGATGGCCGGCGCCGACGTGCCGGTCCCGCCCAACCTCGCCGGGCAGTCCCAGGGCCGGCTCGAGATCTGCACCGCGCCGGGCCAGGGCAGCGCCACCCGCCTTGTCTTTGCCGCCATCTCCGGCTGAGCCGTCCCGGCCCCGAGAGATGGACGCGACCGTCACCGCGTTTGCCGGGCAGGAACGCGGACCGCCCGAACATCGCCTCGCACTCGCCGCCCTGTGCGGCTGCGCGATCCTGGTCGGCATCGTCACCGGCGTCGGCGCCGTCATCTTCCGCGACCTGATCGGCCTGGTCCACAACCTCCTCTTCCTCGGCCGGTTCTCGGTGCTCTACGACGCGAGCCTGTTCACGCCGGCCAGCCCCTGGGGCGCGGCCGTGATCCTCGTGCCCGTGGTTGGCGGCCTGGGCGTCACCTGGCTGGTCGCCAACTTCGCCCCCGAGGCGAAGGGCCACGGCGTGCCCGAGGTCATGGACGCCATCTTCTACGGCCGCGGCGTCATCCGACCCGCCGTCGCGGTGGTCAAATCCCTCGCCTCCGCGCTCGCCATCGGCAGCGGCGCCGCCGTCGGCCGCGAGGGCCCGATCATCCAGATCGGCTCGGCCCTGGGCTCCACCCTCGGCCAGGTCATCGCCATGGGCACCGGCCAGCGCATCGTCCTCGTCGCCGCCGGCGCCGGCTCCGGCATCGCCGCCACCTTCAACACGCCGATCGGCGGCCTGCTGTTCGCCACCGAACTCATGCTGCCCGAGATCTCGGTCGACACCTTCCTGCCCGTCGCCCTCGCCACCGGCACCGCCACCTATGTCGGCCGCCTCTTCTTCGGCAACATGCCCGCCTTCGCGGTTCCCGCGGACCTCATGCTCGCCCACACCGCGCCCGCGGCGCTGTCGACGCTGCTGCTCTACGCCGCCCTGGGCGTGGTCATCGGCGCCGCCGCCGCCGCCTTCATCCGCGCGCTGCACGGGGCCGAGGACCTCTTCGAGCGCGTCCCCGGACGCTACACCCGCCACGCCGCCGGCATGCTCGCCGTGGGCCTCCTGATCTATGCGCTGCACGCCACCGCCGGCCACTACTACGTCGAGGGCGTCGGCTACTCGACCATCCAGGCGGTCCTCGGCCGCCACCTCGACGGAGCCGCGTTCCTCGTCCTGCTCTTCGCCGCCAAGCTCCTCGCCACCACCGTCAGCCTCGGCTCCGGATCGTCCGGCGGCATCTTCTCGCCCTCCCTCTTCATGGGCACCGTGCTCGGCGCCGGCTTCGCCGCCACCATCCACGCCGCCGACCCCGCGGCTGCCGTGAGCCTGCCTGTGTTCGCCATGGTCGGGATGGGCGCCATGGTCGGCAGCGCCACGGGTGCGGCGATGACCGCGGTCGCCATGATCTTCGAGATGACCCGCGACTACGACATCGTGCTGCCGATGATCCTCGCCGTCGCCGTCGCCCTCGGCACGCGACGCGTCCTGTCGGGCGAGAACATCTACTCCGCCAAGCTCACCCGGCGCGGCCACCCTGTCCCCAAGGCGCTGCATGCCAACCTCTTCCTGGTCCGCAGCGTCGGCGAGCTGATGGAACGCGACATCCTCGTCCTCGAGCGCAGCACCCGCGCCGACCGCCTCCTGCAGACGCCGCACGACCTCCGCCACGTCGTGCTGACCGACGACGGCCAAGTCACCGGCGCCCTGCGCTTCGACGGCGCGCTCGGACGCGCGGTCGCCAAGGGCACACGGGACGTGAGCCTGGGCGAACTCGCCGTCGAGCCGTTCGTCACCGTGCGCCCGACCGACCTCGCCCTGGACGCGATCAGCCTGATGGAACGCGCGGGTGCGGCCATCGCCGTGGTGACCGAGGCGGGGGAGGTGAGGGGTGTCCTCACCGGTGATGCGATCGCGGCGGCGGTCAGCGCCGGCGTTCGGATCTATCCGCGGTGAGGGCGAGAGCACCGCCGGGCGATCCTGCATCGCCAAGCCGTCGCCGCGACAGCGCCGACCCCTCCCCCCGCGCCGAGGCCTTCCCGCCCTGGAGCGGCACCTGAGACACCGCTGGGACGGCCGCCGCGACCGCCTCCTCGGCCCTCTCCGGGATGCCAGCCGCTTCGGGAGCAGGGCAGGTCCAGGAGCCGCCGCCGCCTGGCGGCCCCCGCGGCAGAGCCCGCCTTCGGTCAGGAGCCTTCATGCCCCTCCATCGCACGAGTTCCGCGCCCTCCACCGA
>CAXUBM010000374.1:0-2650 GCA_964249235.1 uncultured Acetobacteraceae bacterium
GAGAAGATGGTGACGGTGCCGTTGGCGATGAGATTCTGGAACTCGAGGGCTTCGACAAGGTCGGTGTTCCAGATCAGGGAGCGGTCGGTGACCGACATGTCGGCCATCGCGTTCCAGAGATTGCGGATCTTGTCGCAGCCTTCGTCGAGGGAGCGGGTGGTGCGGAAGACGGCGGCGTGGGCCTGCATGGTGCGCTGGAGCGCCTCGCGCATCTCGGCGACCTTGGTGCCGCCCTTGGCGTGGCGGGTGCGGTCGAAGCGGTCGAGCGCATACTCGCCGGCGCGCGCGGGGAGGTCGGGGACGCGGTCCTCGGGCTTGACGGTCACGGCGGCACGGTGAGCGGCGGCGCGGCCGAAGACGACCAGGTCGAGCAGGGAGTTGGTGCGGAGACGGTTGGCGCCGTGGACGGAGACGCAGGCGGCTTCCCCGATCGCCATCAGGCCGGGGACGACCGCGTCGGGGTTGGTCTCGGTCGGGCGGAGGACCTCGCCGTGATAGTTCGTGGGGATGCCGCCCATGTTGTAGTGGACGGTGGGCAGCACGGGGACGGGGTCGCGGGTGACGTCGATGCCGGCGAAGACGCGGGCGGTCTCGGAGATGCCGGGCAGGCGCTCGTGGAGGAGTTCGGCGCCGAGATGCTCCAGATGCATCAGGATGTGGTCCTTGTTGGGACCGCAGCCGCGCCCCTCGTTGATCTCGATGGTCATCGAGCGGGAGACGACGTCCCGGCTCGCGAGGTCCTTCGCGGTGGGAGCGTAGCGTTCCATGAAGCGCTCGCCTTCGGCGTTGGTAAGGTAGCCGCCTTCGCCGCGGCAGCCCTCGGTCAGGAGGCAGCCGGCAGGGAAGATGCCGGTGGGGTGGAACTGGACGAATTCCATGTCCTGTGTGGGCAGGCCGGCGCGCATGGCCATGCCGCCGCCGTCGCCGGTGCAGGTGTGGGCGGACGTGCAGGACAGGTAGGCGCGGCCGTAGCCGCCGGTGGCGAGCACCGTCTGCTGGGCGCGGAAGCGATGGATGGAGCCGTCCTCCAAGCACCAGGCGACCACGCCGCGGCAGGCGCCCTCGTCGTCCATGATCAGGTCGAGGGCGAAGTATTCGACGAAGAACTCGGCGTTGTGCTTGAGGCTCTGCTGGTAGAGCGTGTGCAGGATGGCGTGGCCGGTGCGGTCGGCGGCGGCGCAGGCGCGCTGGGCGGGTTCCTTGCCGTAGTCCTTCATGTGGCCGCCGAAGGGGCGCTGGTAGATGCGGCCGTCCTCGGTGCGGCTGAAGGGGACGCCGTAATGCTCGAGCTCGTAGATCGCGGGGACGGCTTCGCGGCACATGTATTCGATGGCGTCCTGGTCGCCGAGCCAGTCGGAGCCCTTGACGGTGTCGTACATGTGCCAGCGCCAGTTGTCCTCGCCCATGTTGCCCAGCGACGCGCCGATGCCGCCCTGGGCGGCGACGGTGTGGGAGCGGGTGGGGAAGACCTTGGTGATGCAGGCGGTTCTGAGGCCGGAGGCGACCATGCCGAGAGTGGCGCGCAGGCCGGCGCCGCCGGCGCCGACCACGACGACGTCGTAGGCGTGGTCGATGACCGCGTAGGCGCCGTTGGACGGCTTGCTGATCGCGTTCATGGGCGGCGGGTCCTCAGAAGGTCATTTTCAGCACGGCGACGATGGCGAGCAGCGCGAGAAGGAGGGCCAGGCCCTTGTTGAGGAGGGTGGCGATCAGCTCGGTCGGCCTGGACTGAATGTAGTCACCAATGATGACCTGCACACCGAGCTGGGTGTGATGGAACGTCATGATGATGAAGGCGAGCAGCAAGGCCGCGTTCAGGGGGTGCGAGACCCAGTGGACGATGTGCGGCTGGTCGGCGCCGAGATGGACGAGGACCTGGACGACGAACCAGACGGTCAGCGGAACCAGCGCGATGGCGGTGATGCGCTCGACGCGCCAGTGCTCGACGGCCGGTGCCCCGGTGACGCCCTGGCCGCGGGCGCGGCCGAGTTGGGAGCGCATGACGGCCGCGTGCGCCTTGACGTTGGCGGCCTTGTCGCCGGCGGTCTGAGACATCGGGATCCGATCAGAGCCAGACGACGAAGGCGGCCACGATGACGATCAGCGTGGTGGCGAGGGTCGCAATCACCGTGAGGCGGCCGGACAGGTGGACCGAGGGGAGATCGAAGCCGTAGCCGGCATCCCAGGCGAGGTGACGCAGACTGGCGAAGAAATGATAGCTCAAGGCGGCGACCCATCCGGCGAGGACGAGGATGCCCAGAATGCTGCTCGCGAACCACTGGACGTGGGCGTAGGCCCGGGGTCCGTCGGCGGCGGCGACGAGCCACCAGACCATCATCACGGTGCCGGCGGTGATCGCGATGCCGAAGATGCGGTTGGCGATCGAGAGGACCGAGGTGAGCTGCGGGCGGTAGACCTGCAGTGGCGGTGCGGGACGGCCAGGCCCCGCCCCGGGACCCGAGTGCGGGCGCCGCCGGGCGTGGCGCGCGGGGCGGGTCTGGGGCCGCCGGCCCCAGCGGGTCCAGGGCAGGGCCCTGGCCTTGCCTTTCGGCCTGCGGCGCCAATGATGGGCCGCGGGAGTTCGTCTATGGCCGACTGGCTGATGGCGCCGCTCGCGGGCGCTTCGTCGCACACGATCGCGGGTTGGGCG
>CAXUBM010000375.1:0-2648 GCA_964249235.1 uncultured Acetobacteraceae bacterium
GGTCCGACCCGAAACCCTCGACGGCCAGTTCGCCCAGCTCCGCGCCATCGCCTCCAGCCTGCCCCCGAATGAAACCGCCGTCCTCGTCCACGCCAGCGCCATGATCAACTGGCGCCGCCGCCACTCCTTCTGCGGCGTCTGCGGCGCCCCCTGCCTGCCGATCGAGGCCGGTCACGTCATGGCCTGCACCGGCTGCGGCACCCACCATTTCCCCCGCACCGACCCCGCCGTCATCATGCTCGTCCAGCACGAAGGCCGCGCCCTCCTCGCCCGCTCCACCCGCTTCGAAGGTCGCATGCTCTCGGCCCTCGCCGGCTTCGTCGAACCGGGAGAAACGCTGGAGGACGCCGTCGCCCGCGAAGTCTTCGAGGAATGCGGCGTGCGCGTCGCCGACATCACCTACCATTCGAGCCAGCCCTGGCCCTTTCCCGCTTCCATCATGCTGGGCTTCACCGCCCGCGCGCTCGACGATACGATCAGCCTTGACGACGACGAGATCGTCGAAGCCGCCTGGTTCACCCAAGCCGAGATCGCCGCCCGCGAGGCGCACGGTTTCCGCATCCCGCCTCCCTTCTCCATCGCCCGCCTTCTCATCGACGATTGGTGCCGAGGACAAACGAGATGATCACCAGGACCGCGATCTACGAAGGCCGCATCAAGGCCGGCCACGAGGACGCCCTCTTCCGCGACGTCGCGGACCGTCTCGTCCCGATCTGGCTCGAATTTCCGGACGTGCAGGCCGTCCGCGTCCAGCGCGTCACCCAGCCCGACCCCGACGCGCCGCCGATCGCCATGGTCATGGAGATGGACTTCCCATCCCTGGACGTCATGCACGCCAGCCTGTCGAGCCCGATCCGCGAAGCCTCCCACACGCTCACGCTGGAGGTCCTGCGCGACTTCGAGGGCCGCTTCTATCACCTCGTCACGGAGCCCAGCGTCTACACCAGCGACCCGAACGCCGACATCCCCACGGCTGACTGAGGAAGACGGCGCAGACGCGAAATTGGGCGTGAGCACGCAGCACCGCACGCCGCTCGAGAAATAAAGACGCCAGCTCCTCCCGGTCGCCCAGGCCGGTCAGCGCCTCCGCCTCGTCGACCGACGGCATGAAGTCATCGACGTAGGGCAGGATAAGATTGCAGACGCTCATGCACCCAGCGACCCATCAGGTCGTCGCCGACCCCACCCACCGCCAGACATCCGCCGACGGCCCGACCGCCGACTGAAACAAGACCAGGGCATTGCCTCGGGTCTGCACGAGCCGGCAGCCCCGGACCGAGCAGATCCGGGCGGGTCTGGGCACGCGGCGACCAGCGGGGTCTGGGGCAGAGACCCAACCCTCACGCGCTCACCAGCACCCGGCTCGCCTCCAAGGCCGTCCGATCCCGAAGTGCTCGACATCATTGCTCTGCGAGCAGCGACAGGATGCCCGCCCCTGCGATCCGAGACCGGTCGCGTCCTGGCAGCGCGCGATCGTCGGCGTCGTTGTTCTGGTCGCCGTCCCGACTGACCTGCTACGCCGTCGCTGAGCAGCCAGGAGCCCTGCGCCGGACATCATGGACAACCTGAACTTCAATCTTGAGGCGGACTTGCGCGTCCGCATCGCCTGGCTTTACCACATCGAGGGTCTCACCCAGGACGCCATCGCCCAGCGTCTCGGCACCACCCGGGCCCGCGTGCTGCGCATCCTCAACGAATGCCGACGCGACGGCACCGTGCAGATCCGCATCACCGCCGAGCTCACCGACTGCGCCGCCGTCGAGCGCCAGTTGGAAAAGCTCTACGGATTCGAACGTGCCATCGTCATCCCCAGGCCCCAGAACGAGGATCAGGTCAGCGCCATCCTCGGCGGCGTCACCGGCGCCTATCTCGAGGAGATCCTCCAGGACGGCATGACGGTGGGCCTCGGCTGGGGCGAGACCCTCAGCGCCGCCCTGCCGCACGTCACGCCGCGCCGCTTCGAGAAGATGACGGTCGTCTCGCTTCTCGGCGGACTGACCAAGGTGAGCAGCGTCAACCCGTCCGAGTTCGCCTGGCGCTTCGCCGATCGGCTTCACGCGCAGTGCCTGATGATCGCCGCGCCCGTCTACGCGCCCGACGTCACCACCACGGCGGCGCTGCTTCGCCACCGCGGGATCGCCGAGGTCTTCGCCCGCGCGAACCGCCTCGACCTCGCCATCGTCAGCGTCGGCAACCTCGCCCCAACCTCGACGATGCGACGCTACGAGCTTCTCGACCGCGACGACTGGCTCTCCCTGGAACGCGCCGGGGCCGTCGGCGATGTCCTGTGCCGCTTCATCGACGCCCAGGGGCGGTTGGTCGAGCACGAAGTCAATGAGCGCGTGGTCGCCGCGCATCCCGATCAGCTCGCCAACGCCCGTCGGGTCGTGCTGGCTTCGGGCGGCTGGAGGAAGGCGGAAAGCGTGCTTGCGGCCATTCGCCTGATCCGGCCCCAAATCCTCATCACCGATTTCGACGTGGCCGAAACCCTGCTGGCGCCGCGCAGGTAGGTCCGGAGCCAGCAGCTCCGACCCTGCACGAGGTCAGGCCTGGGTAGAGCGAAAGCTCTCCAGGGCGGACATGCGCGCTCACCAGTCGGCGATCTCCGGCTTGGCCAGGAATTCATCGCGGTCGGGCGTCATCGCGAC
>CAXUBM010000376.1:0-2648 GCA_964249235.1 uncultured Acetobacteraceae bacterium
GTCTGGGTGCGGTGGGTCGTCTGACTGGTCACGGGAGGAGTTTAAGCATTGGGCGCGGTCAGACCCAAATCGGCGGGGCGTCGGGTGGTCGTGGTGGGCCGTTTGTCGGGGGTGCCGGCTGCGGATGGTGCGGTTTGGGTTGATCGCTGATCGGCTTGGGGGATGACGGATCGTTGGAGGAGGTTGGGTTGCAGGCGGACCCGGCGCCGGTCTGGGAGGACAGTCGCGAGGCCCGGTTGCGGGCGCTGGTGCTGCTGGAGAAGCTGCACGCGGCGCTGCTCGGTTGTGACAGTGCGACGCTGCTGCTCGAGCGGTGGTGCGAGGAGCGCGGCCTTGCCTCGCCGGCCGAGGTGATCGCCACCCGCGACCTGGCGGTGGTGAAGGCGCCCACGGAGGCGCAGCTCCGGGCGCTGGCGGTCGAGGATGGGAGCGAGGTGCGCTATCGGCGGGTCAGGCTCTCGTGCCGGGGGCATGTGCTGTCGGAAGCGGACAACTGGTATGTGCCGGGCCGGCTGACGCCGGAGATGAACCTGGCGCTCGATGGCAGCGACGTGGCGTTCGGGCGGGCGGTGCGGTCGCTCCAGTGTCGCCGGCGGACATTGTCGGCCTCGCTGCTGTGGCGGCCGGCGCCGGAGGAATGGGCGGCGCAGGGCGTGCCGCCGGTTGCGGGCGGCGGGAGGCTGGTGATGCCGCCGTCGGTGCTGCGGCACCGGGCGTTGCTCATGCGACCGGACGGGCGGCCGATCAGCGAGGTGTCGGAGACATATATGTCGGCGGTGCTGGGGTCCGGGGTTTAGGGCCCGGCGGTGAGGCGTTGTGCTGGAGGCCACACGACGGGCACAGGCGACGAGAACGTGCTGTCTCATGCGCTCGAGGTGCTCTCGCTCAACACACTGACTGAACCTGAACAAGAACCTTCAGGACGTGCCGCCGGCGCCGGGCGTGCACAGGGTGACGCGACGATCCTCATCGCGTAGGGCTGCCTATTCATTTCGTACGCGTCGGGTCTCACCTCAGCGTCACATTTGGCATGCTCGATCGGCCAACTGGCTTCCGGTTACTCCTTGCGCCAAAAGCTTCGCACCAAAAAAACTTTGGGATGGAGCCGATGTCCGGCGCTGAAAGCTATTATTTCCTGCTCAACGGAACGCTCGTTCCGATCCAAAATCTGAACATCACGACCTTCTACGACGTCGGTTATTCCGTTACTCATGAGGCCGTGTCGTTCACGGGCAGTCCCGAAATCGCCGCAGTGGAGGGTGACAGTCACCAGTCCGTCACGCTCGAGGAGTTCAAGGACAACATCGAGGTCGGGTCGGCAAACTTCTTCGGAAATCCGTTTAGCTACAATGATGATATCCTTCTCGGGACAACCCCCGGCAGCTACAGTTTCTACTCGCACGTTCGCTACGACGGGGAGTTCGATGCCGGTGCGGGATCCCCGTTCACGGGCACGCAATTGGACGAGGCGATCTCCGACCGGGCGGCCATCACACCGTTCGCCGGAGTCACGCTGACCTTTGGCCCGGGCCCGGGGCCGGTATACGGGACGGTGCCGGCCGACATCGTGACCATCACGCCGAGCAGCCTGATGAACGGGCTGTTCTCCGATCCGAACCAAGCCACCGATGGCGGTCATTTCAACGCCTCGGGCGGCTACGTGCTGACCGGCACTGCGTCCGAAGTGACCAGCGCGCTGGATGGGCTGGTCTTCACGCCGACCCCGCATGAGGTCGCGGCCGGACAGTCGGTCACGACGACGTTCGCGCTGCAATACATCTATCTCGGCGCTGAAGGGGCCAAGACGGAGATCGCCGGTGTCATCGCCACGGCGAGCGCCGATCCGGCGCTCCATGCCATCGATGGGCCGGCCAACGGGTATGGCGTTCTGATCGGCACGAAGGCGGCGGACTTGATCACCGCGCATGGAACTGGAAACGTCATTCTCGCGCCCGGCGACAGCAACGTCATCATGGCTGGTGACGGCGGAGCCATCGTCGGGATCGCGGGCGTCAACGACGACATTCTGCTTGGGGGCGGCCTGAACTTGGTTCATGGGGGCAACGGCCGCGAGACCGTCTCCGGCGCGCCGGGCGGCTCGAGCGCGGTTTTCCTCGGCAACGGGAACGATGTCGTGCAGCTCGGCGGCGATCATGATCTTGTCGCGCTGGGGAACGGAAACAACAACGTCTCACTGCTTGGCGGGATGTCGTTCGTCTCCACGGGATCGGGCAACGACGTCATCAGCGTCGCCGGATTGGGCGATACCGTGAATGCCGGGGGCGGCAACAACACCATCTACACGGAGAGTGACTGGTACAAGGGCGGACAGGATACGATCGTGTTGCCGAAGGCGTCCAAGGGCTTCGACTCCGTCGAAGACTTCGACCCCACATCCGACAAGCTGGATCTGAGGCAGGCGCTCGCAGCGACCAACTGGAACGGCGCGGCCGCGACGCTGGGGAGTTACGTGCAGGTTACTCCATCCTCGACGAGCTCCGTTGTGTCGATCTCATCGACTGCCAACGGAACCGCCCACGCGATCGCATCCTTGGGACCGGTTTTCATGCCGATTGCGACACCGCTTCATACGGCCATCACGTTGAGCACGCTCGTCAGCGATCATGCACTGATCACCTGAACAATCG
>CAXUBM010000377.1:0-2247 GCA_964249235.1 uncultured Acetobacteraceae bacterium
CCGCCGATCGGGTCGGCGCCGAAGAGGGTGGCGGCCAGGAAGGAGGCGCCGGCAAGACACACGGCCAGCATGGCCAGTTCGAAGCTGTCGGCGAAGGCCCAGCCTTCCTCGTCGACGATGGGCGGCTCGACCGCAGCGGCGCTGACGCCGAAGGGCGGGAAAGGATCGGTGTGCTCGGGGACGACGATGTCGGTCAGGTCGTCGGGGGGGTCGTCGAGAGCGGCGTCGGTCATGATCACCTCCTGGGTTGGCGCCAGCAGGCTGCGCGACGAGGGCCTTCGATGTCCTTCAGCAGGGAGTGAAGCGGGCTTAAAGCTTGTGAATGGGACCTGCGGCAAGCCACGGGACAGCGCGTTGCCGGGACCGGGGTGAAGCCAGGCGAGCCGGACGCGCTCGATCGGCTCCGGCGGGCGCGCTCGATGCGGGATCGGCGCAACGACGGCAACGCCGTCCACGGCGCGGCAGGGCTGCGCGGGCGGATCGCTGCGATCGCGCCGCATGGTGGCGAGGTGCTGGCCGACGCGGGGTTGGTGCTGATCCATGCGGTGGCGGCTTGCGTGATCCGATCGAGGTCGCCGACCACGATCGGGCTGTCTTCGTCACGGGCCAAGCGCGCAGCACGATCAGGCGGCGTGAGCGGCGCCGAGCCCCATGCCGTTCGTCAGCGCCGAACCGAGAAGCTGAAGAGAGTCGTTTCGTGGAACGTCTGGCCGGGCTTGAGTTCGGTGCTGGGGAAGCTCGGCTGGTTGGGACTGTCGGGGAAGTGCTGGGTTTCGAAGGTGATGCCGTCGGTCTGGCGGTAGATGCCGCCATTGCCGGCGTAGGCGCCCTTGAGGAAGTTGCCGGTGTAGATCTGCACACCCGGCTGGGTGGTCAGGACCGTGAGCGTCCGGCCGCTGGTCGGGTCGAAGAGCCGGGCGGCGAAGGTGGGGCCGGAACCCGCACCTTTGTCGATGACCCAGTTGTGGTCGTAGCCCTGGGCCTGGATGAGCTGGACGTCGTCGTCGCGGATGTGGGCGCCGACCGGGGTCGGGTGGCGGAAGTCGAACGGCGTGCCGGCGACGGGGTCGTTGCGGCCGCGCGGGCTCGAGGTGGCGTGGGTGGGCGTGTGGCGGTCGGCGTTGACGGGCAGGACCTGGTCGTAGACGCGGTCGTGGGAGCCGGCGCCGCGCAGGTTGAAGTAGGAGTGGTTGGTGAGGTTGAGGACCGTGTCCTTGTCGGTGGTGGCGCGGTAGCGGAGTTCGAGCGTGCCGTCGTCGGCGAGGGTGTAGGTGACGGCGACGTGGAGGGTGCCGGGGTAGCCCTGGTCGCCGTCGGGACTGACGAGGCTGAGGGTGGCGCCGACGCGGCCGCCCGAGGTGCTGGTCGGTTTGACCGCCCAGACGCGCTTGTCGAAGCCCGCGAGGCCGCCGTGGAGCGAGTTGGGCGGGTTGTTGATGGCGAGCGTGTAGGACTTGCCGTCGAGGGTGAAATGGCCCTTCGCGATGCGGTTGGCGTAGCGGCCGACGAGGGCACCGAAGTAAAGGCCGCCCTGGGCGCTCTTGGTTTCGTAGTCCTTGAGCGTGGGAAAGCCGAGGACGACGTCGGCGGTGTGGCCGGCGCGGTCGGGGGCGAGGATCCGGGTGATGATGCCGCCGTAGCTGATGAACGTCACCACGACGCCGTCCTTGGCGGTCATGGTGGTGAGGCTGACCGGCTTGCCGTCGGTGGTGGTGCCGAAGGGCGCGGTGGTCAAGGTCGCGGCCTGCGCCGCGGTGACCGCGGCGGCGCCGGCCAGGATCGCGGCAAGCATCCGGGTCATTTTGCCTCCAGGATGGATCGCGAGGCGCACCCTTGCCGGGGTCGGGGGCGGCGCGCCCGGCCCGACGCCTCGCGTCAGCAGGGCTGCAGCACGTGGACGGCGCGGCTGGCGAGCATGTGACCCACCTTCTCGCCATAGGCCTTCATGTGCGGGGCGACGGCGTGGGCGGCGAGTGCTTCGCGGCTGGTCCATTTCTCCACGACGACCATGGTGTCGGCGCCGAACTGGTCGTCGCTGCCGGGGAGGTCGATCGTGGGCTCGTATTCGAGGCAGCCCTCCTCGGCCTGCACTGTCGGGATGAGGGTCCGGAACTCCGCGAGCACCGCCTCGCGCTGACCGGGCTTGGTGACGACGATGGCAACGACATGGATCACGGCGTGTTCCTTCCCAAAATCCTGCCGCCATCCCGCCTCATCCGGCTGGGAACGGCAAGACCGGGAGGAAAC
>CAXUBM010000377.1:2257-2645 GCA_964249235.1 uncultured Acetobacteraceae bacterium
GGCCACGTCGACCACGGGCACGTATTCGATGCAGCCTTGCTCCGCATGCACCGCCGGCACGTTGGCGCGGAACTGCGTCAGGATGGCGTCCCGCTGCCCGGGCTTGGCGGTGACGATGGCGACGACGTGGATCATGGCGGGTCCTCGTTGCTCGTGGGTGGGCGGAAGAGGAGGTCGGCGGCGCCACGGTGGCTTTGGCGCGCGGCGATCGCGGCTTCGGCCCGGGCGATCTCCTCGCGGAGTTCGCCGACATAGGACCGGAGCTCGGCAACGCCGAGCGCGTCCAAGGAAAGGATGGTCAGGCGCTGGGGCGGGCGGCTCGGGTCGTCGTCGTCAGACATCGCGGGGATCATGCCGGCTGGGGCAGGGCCCCGCCCTTCCTTTCCCC
>CAXUBM010000378.1:0-2642 GCA_964249235.1 uncultured Acetobacteraceae bacterium
GGCACGAGGTCACGCTGTACGAGAAGAACGGCTGGCTGGGGGGCAAGGCGGCGCTGCTCGAGGGCGACGGATTCCGCTTCGACATGGGTCCGACCATCCTGACCGTGCCGGCGGTGCTCGACCGGATCTTCGCCGAGGGTGGCCGGCGCACGTCGGACTACCTTGATCTACGCCGGCTCGATCCGCAGTGGCGCTGTTTCTTCGATGGGGGCGACCGCATCGACCTGATGGCCGACGAGACCGCGATGGCGGCGGAGATGGAGCGCTTCGCGCCCGGACGAGGAGTGGCCCAGGGTTACCGGTCGTTCCTGGAGGTCGCCCGCCAGCTCAACGAGGTCAGCGACCGCTTCTTCCTCTGGAAGTCGGTGCAGGACCTGTTCGACGTCATCGACGTGCGCTCACAGATGAACTGGTCGACGCTGCGCGACCTGATCTGGCTGCGGATGCACTCCACCGTCGCCGGCGCGATCCGGGGCAAGGTCCACGACGCGCGTCTGGCGCAGATGCTCGATCACTTCGTCCAGTACGTCGGCTCTTCGCCTTACGGCTCGCCGGCCGTCCTCTGCGCGATCGCCCATCTCCAGACCGCCCAGGGCGTCTGGTACCCCATGGGTGGCTCGCGCGCGGTGGCCGAAGCCCTCGGCCGCTTCGCGGAGGAGAACGGCGCCGCCCTGCGGCCGGGCGAGGATGTCGAAGGCCTGGCGATGGACGGCTCGCGCGTCGCCGGGGTGCGCACCGCGCGCGGCGTCGAGACCTATGACGCGGTCATCTCCAACATGGACGCGGTGCGGACCTACCGGGAGCTCGTGGGCGGCGGTGTCGGACGGGCCGGCGCCCGGCGCAAGGTCGAGCCTGCCTGTTCCGGCGTCGTGCTCTATCTCGGCCTGAAGCAGCGCTACGACCACTTGCTGCACCACAACTTCGTCTTCTCGCGCGACCCCAAGGAGGAGTTCGACGCGATCTACAAGCGCGGGGAGCCGGCGCCCGACCCCACGGCCTATCTCTGCGCGCCTTCGGCCACCGAGCCCGGCGTGGCGCCCGAGGGTGGTGAGGCGCTCTACGTGCTGGTCCATACCCCCTACCTCCGGCCGCACCACGACTGGCGCTCGGGCGAGCTGTACCCGCGCTACAGGCAAGTCATACTGGAAAAGCTCAAGTCGGCGGCCGGCCTTGCCGATATCGAGGAGCGCATCGTCTTCGAGCGCCACCTCACGCCCCAGGACATCCACGAGCGTTATCGCGTGCTGAACGGCGCGATCTACGGCCTGGCCAGCCATGGCCGCGTGATGGGAGCGTTCAAGCCCGGCAACCGTTCGCGGACGGTGCGCGACCTCTACCTCGCCGGCGGCGCCGCGCATCCCGGGCCCGGCATGCCGATGGTGATGATGTCCGGCTGGATTGCGGCCGACGCCATGGATCAGGACATCCGCGGCGTCCGCCCGGTGGCGGCGGAGGCCTGAGAGCCCGTTGTCCCGTCGCAACCTCCTCCGAGACGGACAAAGCGGAAGCCCCTCGAGGTGGGAAGCGGGTCCCACCCGTGTCTCCGTGTGAGGCAGGCCGATCCGCCGTCCTCGCGAACCGCCTAGCCGCGTGCGATCGGATGACCGGACGAGCCCTGATGGGGTGCGGCCCGCAGGTCCCGTTCCGGCGGCTGAGCCGCGGTCGCTCGTCAGCCGCCCGGACGCGCGCGCCCGCGAGATCCTGCCCCAAATCTCGCCATGGATGCTGCAGGCGTTCGGTCGCCTGTTCGCGCGCGACCTCGCGAGAAGCTTCCATGCCGTGCGCTGTTCGGGCGATCCTCCCGCCGGCGACGGCCCGCTGGTGGTGTTCACCAACCACCCCTCCTGGTGGGATGGCGAGGTGTTCGTCTGGCTGGCCGTCTCCGTCTTCCGCAGCCGGCGCGTCTTCGTACCGATGGAGGCGGCGATGCTGGAGCGCTATCGCTTCTTCCGCAGGCTCGGCGCGATCGCCATCGCTCCCGGTTACACGGGGGCCGCGGCCTTTCTGGCGGCGGGTCGGGCGGTGCTCGGTCGCGACGACGGCGTGCTGCTCGTGAACGCCGAAGGACGGTTCCGCGACGTGCGCGAGCGTCCTGTCGCGGTCGCGCCCGGTCTGGCGCACCTGGCCAGATGGACGCCCGCCGCGCGCTTCGCACCGCTCGCGATCGAATATGCCTTCTGGGACGAGCGTCGGCCGAACCTGCTCCTGCGCTTCGGCGAGGCGGTGTCGGCGGAGGCGGTGCGCACCGCCGGCGCCACGGTGCTGAGCCGCGCGCTGGAGGGCACGATGGACGCGCTGGCGGTTGACGCCGCCGGACGCGACCCGGCGCGTTTCACCACGCTTCTCGCCGGTAGCACGCAGATCAGCCCGGTCTACGACGGCTGGCGACGCGCCCGGGCGCTGATCCAGGGCCGAGGCTTCGACCCGGCGCATGGCGCGGGCCGGGACGCGTCCGCCCGGTGATCGTCCTGGCCATCGTCCTCCTCGTGCTGGCGGGCGCGCCGAGCCTCATGACCGCGGTGAACCTGGCCGCGCTGCGTACGCCCGCGCCCGCGCCGGGCACGCCGCGCGTGGCGATCCTGATCCCCGCGAGGAACGAGGCGGCCGGCATCGCCACCTGTGTGGAAGGCGCGCTCGCGTCC
>CAXUBM010000379.1:0-2639 GCA_964249235.1 uncultured Acetobacteraceae bacterium
TCGCGCGACGCCGCGCGCTATGCCGGCCATCGCCCCGCCTTCCTGGTCGCGGCCGTGATGCTGCTGGCTGGCGCGCTCGCCGGCGTCGCCGGCGCGGCGGAGCTGCTCGCCCATCACCGCCGGCTGGTGGAAGGGTTCTCGCTCGGCTTCGGCTTCCGCGCGGTCACCGTCGCCCTGCTGGGATTTCTCGAACCGCTGGCGGTGATCCCGGCGGCGCTGTTCGTCGGACTGCTGGAGGCAGGCGCGCAATCCGTGCAGCGGCAGGCGGGCATCCCGTCGGCCGTCGTCACGGCGTTCGAGGGCGCCGCCGTGCTCGCCGTGCTCGCGATCACGGCCCGGCGGATGGCCAGGCCGTGCTGATGGCGTTCCTCGAGGCGAGCCTGCGTATCGCGACGCCGCTGATGCTCGCCGCCCTCGGTGGTCTCCTCTCCGAAAGTGCCGGGGTGTTCGCCGTCGGCCTCGAAGGCATGATGCTCTCCGGCGCGTTCGCCGCCGTGCTCGGGCTTGCCCATACCGGCAGCATCCTTGCCGCCTGCCTCGCCGCGGTGGTTGCCGGCGGCGCGGCGGCTGCCTGCGTGGCCCTGGCCGCCATCGTGTTTCGCGCCGATGGGATGGTGACCGGCCTGTCGGCCAACATCCTCGCGCTGGGCGTCACCAGTTCGGCGTTGCACTTCGATCCTGACGCCGCCGCCTCCTTTCGCCCGCTGGCCTCGCATCCGCTGACCTGGCTCGCGGTGCTGCTGCCGGTTCCGATCGCCTGGTTTCTGCGCCACACCGGAGCCGGTCTGGCACTTCGGGCCACCGGCGAGAACCCCGCGGCGGTGCGCGCTGCCGGACTGCGACCGCGCGGCATCCGCGCGGCCGCCGTTCTCGCGTGCGGGGCGCTGGCCGGGCTTGGAGGCGCCGTTCTGCCCTTGCAGCAGGTCGGGGCGTTCACCGACGACATGACCGGTGGGCGCGGCTACCTGGCGCTTGCGGCGCTGATCGTCGGAAGGTGGACGTGCGGCGGGACGATCGCCGCCTGCTTCGCGTTCGGGGCCGCGGAGGCGCTCGAGCTGCGGCTGGAGGCAGCCGGGTCGGGGACCAATCCCTATCTGCTGCAGATGCTGCCTTATGCGTTGGCGCTCGCGGTGCTGGCGGCGCTCGGTCGGTCGGCGCGGTTGCCGGCGGCGTTGGGTAAGCCGATCTGAGGGCGGGGCGCTGCCCCGAGCCCCGCTGGGCGCGGCGCGCCCAGACCCGCCCGCCAGGAAGGAGAGAGGGATGACGATCGATGATCCGGAGGTGGTGCGGGAGGGGGAGGCGGTGTTCGGCCGCTACGAGGCGGCGCTGGGGGCCAACGACGTCGAGACGCTCGACGCGCTGTTCTGGGATGCGCCGCAGGCGGTTCGCTACGGCATTGCCGAGAACCTTCATGGCGCCGAGGAGATCCGCGCGTGGCGCCGCCGCCGGCCCGGCGCGCCGCCACCCCGCGCCGTGATTCGGCAGGTCATCACCGCCTACGGAGACGACGTGGCGACGGTCGATATCAGTTTTCGCCCACAAGGGAGCGATCGCATCGGCCGCCAGAGCCAGACTTGGATTCGCCTGCCGGAAGGCTGGCGGATTGCAACCGCGCACATCTCCTGGCTTCAACAGGGATAGGGCCGGGCTCCGACTCTGTCTGCGCGCCGAGGAGAACAGTCCCTCGACGAGGATTGGGGGAGTTCGTGCCTCGTCGAGCGGGCGGGGGCTGCTTGAGGGTTGTGGAGGAATTGTACACAATGTGTGTTTACAAGGAGTGCGGCGATGGGCGAGCCTGGCGCTGATCAGGAGGTGCGGGTGGGGGTGCGCGAGTTGCGCGGGAGCCTGACCCACTTTCTTCGCCAGGCCCGTAATGGCGTGTCGGTGCTGGTGACGTCGCATGACGAGGTTATCGCGGAGATCAGGGCGCCATCGGTGCGGCTGCGGCCGGCGCGGCAGCCCGGTGCGCTCAAGGGGCGGATCCGGATGGCGGACGATTTCGACATTCTGCCCGAGGATGTGCTGGCGGCGATGGAGGGTGAGGGCGCTGCTCGATACGCATGCGCTGCTGTGGTGGTTGATGGACGATGCGAGGCTCGGGGTCGGGACGCGGGCGGTGATCGCGGATCCGGCAAACGAGGTGATGGTGAGCGTGGTGTCGCTCTGGGAGATCGTGGTCAAGCGACGGGTGGGCAAGCTCGAAGCAGATTTCGGTGCGGTGGATCGGGCGGTTTGAGAGGGGCGGATTCGCGCGATTGGGGATCACGGCGGCGCATCTGGGAAGATTGGCAAGTCTGCCGATACTTCATCGGGATCCGTTCGACCATCTGCTGATCGCGCAGGCGATGGTCGAGAATGCGAGCATGGTGTCGGACGACCGGACTTTCGACCGTTACGGCGTCGAGGTCGTGCGGTGCGCGGCGTGATCGGGGACCGCTCGGTCTGTGTTCGTGTGCCCACTCGTCGTGTGCCAAATCGCGTGAGCGCTTCGCCGTTACTCGCGCTGTAGGACGCGGTCGACGAGGAAGGATTGTAGGCCGGAGCTGACGAAGGTGCGTTTGAGCGCGGTTTCGTCGTAGGTGTGTTCGACCCAGTCGAGGAAGGGTTGGCGGCCTTCGGCCTGGTGTTGGTAGTGGAGG
>CAXUBM010000380.1:0-1544 GCA_964249235.1 uncultured Acetobacteraceae bacterium
GTCCAGACCCCAGCGGGTCCAGGGCGGAGCGCTGGCCTTCGCTCTAGTGGAACACGATCTCGACGCGGCGATTCTGCGGCTCGCGCACGTTCGGTCCGGTGGCGACGAGCAGGTGGGTGTCGCCGTAGCCGTGCACCGAGATGACGTCGGACGGCACGCCGTCGCGGACCAGCTCGGTGCGCACGGCCTGCGCGCGGCGCAGCGAGAGCCGCAGGTTGTAGGCCTGCCCGCGTTCGCCGGGCAGTGCGTGCGAGGTGTCGGCGTAGCCGTCGACCTCGATGGTGGTGGTCTGGACGTGGGTCGAGGCGGCGGCCGCCGAGGCGACGATCTGGCGGGCGCGCGGGCTCAGCTGGTCGCTGTCCCAGTCGAAGAACACCAGGTAGGTGCGGGCCGGCGCCGGCGCCGGGACGGCAGGCGGGATCGCCTGCGCCGGCACCGGCGGCGGCGCCGGGTTGAATTCATAGCGCAGGCCCAGCATCAGGCTGTGATTGTCGTCGTCGTTGATGTCGACGTTGCCGCGGCGGATCGTGTAGGGGCCGGCGCCGAACGCCTGCTCCTCGCCGATCGAGCGGCCGGAGAAGCCCTGCGGACCGATCACGGAGTAGAACCGGTATTCGGCGGTCAGGGTCAGGCCGACGACCCAGGGGACCGGGATGCCGACGCCGAACATCGCCTGATAGGCGACGTTGCCGCTGGTGCCACCGAGGTTCTCGGCGAAGGGGTAGTTCGTCGCGGCATCGTGGAGTTGCCAGTGGGTCCAGGCGTAGCCGGCGCCGACGCCGATATAGGGATAGATCCAGTTCTGCCCGACATCCATGTCGAACAGGACATTGGCCATGGTGCCGTAGGTCTGCTGGTCGCCGCCGGCCAGCGTGGGAAAGCGGGTGCCGACGAAATGCTGCAGGGTGTTCTGGCGCCAGTTGCCTTCGACCTCGACGCGCACGCCGTTGCCGAAGCCATAGCCGATGCTGCCCAGGCCGGTGGTGCCCACGTCCCAACGGAGCTTGCCGCCCGGGAAGGAGGGCGACAGGCGTACCTCCTCGTCCTGCAGCAGGTTGGCGCCGCCGGCAGCGCCCACATACAGGCCGGTGACCGGCTGGGCGACCGCGTCCGCGCTCGCGAGTGCCAGGGACATCGCGAGCGACGTGCCGAGCGGAAAGCCAAAGCGCCTCATCACGTCCCCTAGCAACCCCCGGCCCCGACGAACCTCGCTAGTTCACTAAAGTGTGCGGCGGCTCGGGGCGAGAGGTCACCGGGCAATTTTCAGGTGCCGTGGCGGTCGGGCAACAAGAGCGCCTCGAAGGGTGGCTGGTCGTCCCGGGTGTCGAACTCGACCACCCAGAGGTCGGGATCGCGCTCCACGGCGCGCGCGACGTAGCCGTCGGCCTCGGCGCGATCGACGGGTTTGCCGCCCGCGGCGCGCATCCAGGCGGCGCGTCCGTCGCCGGTGCGGGCCTGCACGAGCACCGAAATGCGGTCGTCGCGGTCGCGCAGCAGCACGACGATGCCGCCGGCATCGTCGTCGCCGGCGCGCACGCTGGCGC
>CAXUBM010000380.1:1554-2638 GCA_964249235.1 uncultured Acetobacteraceae bacterium
GCCTGGACGAGGAGGAGGGCCTTCAGGCGGGGTTCGCTCATCGGGGCGCGGTCGAGCCCGAGCCGGGGGCTCCGCCCCTGGATCCCGCCACCTGACCGGTCCCTTGGCTTGCGTGACGGACGTGATGCGGCCTGGGGTCGAGAACCCAGCGGGTTCGGGCGGGCGGAGCCACGGCGTTGCCGCCTACACCGCGTGCGCTCATGGCAGCCACGGGATGCTGTCGATGGCCGTCTGGTAGGCGGCCGGGTCGGCGAGCAGCGTGCGGGCGGTCTCGAGGTCCTCGTCGGTGCCGATCGCGGCGGGACAGGCGTCGCGGATTTCCACGATGCGGGCGACGGGAAGCGGCGCGCGGGCGGTGCGCTCCTCGCGCAGCGCGGTGGCGAGTTCGGACGTGCCGGACTCCAGCGCCTGCATCTGGACGGCCACCTCGTCCGCGCCGCGGCTGGTGCAGAGCTGCGGCATCACGCCCAGTCCCTGGATCGGCCAGCCGAGGGGAGCCAGCACCCGGCTCCAGGTGACGAAGAGCTCGCCGCCGTCCGGGAGCTGCAGGATGGTCTGGACCAGACCCTTGCCGAGGGTCGAACTGCCGGCGACCACCGCGCGGCGGTGGTCGGCGAGTGCCGCGGCGAGGATCTCGGCGGCGCTGGCGGTGCGCCCGTCGACCAGAACCACCAGCGGCAGGCCGTCGGTGATGTCGCCCCCCTGCACGCTCCAGACGTGGTTCGACTGCGGGAAGCGGCCCTCGGTGGTGACGGCGACGCCGTTGTTGAGCACCAGCGCGGCGGTGGTGACCGCCTGCTGGAGCAGGCCGCCACGATTGCCGCGCAGGTCCAGCACCACACCGGACGGGTGATAGTGGCTGATCCCCTCGTCGAGCAGGCCGCTGATCTCCTCGGCGGTGTCGCGGGCGAAGCTGGTGACCTTGACGACGAGGAGCTTGCCGATGCTGGTGCCCGAGACGGTCAGGGGCGGGATGAAGGCGCGGATGAGCGTGACCTCGCGCACGCGGCCGCGCAGCAGACGGACGCGCACGCGCACGGCGGTGCCGACGTCGCCGGCGAGCAGGGCGGACGCGGCCTCGGGG
>CAXUBM010000381.1:0-2635 GCA_964249235.1 uncultured Acetobacteraceae bacterium
ATCCGACGCAGACGATCCAGGCGCTCGCCTACATGACGGCGGACCGGATGCTCGACAAACCGATGATGACGTCGATGGTCTAGGAGTCAGGTCGTGGTGCAAGTCGGCCTCTCAGCATCGGGTGAAGAGCTCCGCATCACCGGGATTACCAAGTCGTACCCCGGCGTGCAGGCACTTAAGGGTGTCGACCTGTCCGTTCGACGCGGGAGCATCCACGCCCTGGCGGGGCAGAACGGCGCCGGCAAATCCACCCTGGTCAAGATCCTGTCGGGCGCGGAGACGCCCGACAGCGGCACGATCACTTTGGGCGGCAAGTTGCTTCAATGCCGCAATCCGCAGGATGCGCAGGACGCCGGGATCCAGACGATCTACCAGGAGCTGAGCCTGGTGCCGCAGCTTTCGGTTGCCGAGAACATCTTTCTCGGCTCCCTCCCTCGTCGGCAATTTCCGCGGATCGTGGACTGGTCCGAAATGGTGGACCGCTCGCGCGAGGCTTTGGCGCGGATCGGCTACGATCTCGATGTGCGCCGGGCTGTCGGTCAGTATTCGGTGGCCGAGCAACAGGCGGTGGAACTCGCCAAAGCGCTACGCAAGAACGCCCGCGTCATCCTTCTCGACGAGCCGACCTCGACGCTCCCGCATTCGGACGTGGAACGGCTGTTCACAGTACTGCGCCAGCTCGCGGACGAGGGTGTGACCCTGCTCTACATCTCGCACCGGATGGAAGAGCTATACAGCCTGTGTGACCGCGTGTCGGTGCTTCGGGACGGGCAGAATGCGGTCAATCTAGAGATCGCGTCGAGCCAGCCCTCCGACGTTGTCGCGGCGATGCTAGGCAAGCAGCTCGACGGCTCGCTCGCACAGGCGTCGATGGCCGGCGATGGGCGGCGGCCGCGGCTGGGAACCGGCGCGGGCGAGCGGGTGCTCATGTCGGTGCGCGGTTTGTCGGAGGAGGGCAAGGTCGAGGAGGCGAGCTTCGATCTCCACCAGGGCGAGGTGCTCGGCGTGGCCGGCTTGGTCGGCAGCGGTCAATCGGAATTGGTCGCTTTGCTCGCGGGCGCGCGCACGCCGACCGCGGGTACGATCGTCGTCGACGGCGAGCCGTGCCGGTTCAGAGCGCCTCGTGATGCGATCCGGCTCGGTATTGGGCTGCTGCCGCAGGACCGCAAGGCGCAGGGCTTCGTCCCCGATCTCAACGTGGCGGCCAACATCTCGCTCGCCAGCCTGCCGTTGTTCAGCCGGTTGTCGGTGATCAACGAGGGCAAGGAACGCGAGACGGCGCGCGGCTTCGCGAGCCGTATGAGCATGCGGATCTACGGCGTCGAGCAGGCCATGAAGACGCTCAGCGGCGGCACGCAGCAGAAGGCGATTTTGGCACGCTGGCTGGTGCGCTCTGTGCGCCTGCTCATCTGCGATGAGCCGACGCGGGGCGTCGATGTCGGCGCGAAGGAAGACATGTATGAGCTGCTCCGCGACTTCGCACGTGCGGGCGGCACGGTGATCGTGGCCAGCTCCGAGGTGTCGGAGACGACGATGTGCGACCGCGTGCTGGTCATGACCAAGGGCAGGATCACAGCCGAACTGCGTCAGGACCAGGAGGCGGACATGCACGCCGCGATCATTGCCCGTTGCGGATGAAAGACGATAACGCAGGGGAGCTGAGCCGGAGATGGGAACACAGTCGATGATGACCGGCGCCGCGGGGCCGTCGGCGGCAGCGGGAGGAGCCGACCCGCGTTCGGCGGCGGCGAGCCTGCGCCGGCTGCTACCGAAAAGCTACCTGCTGCTCGTGCTGCTGGCCATCGTGTTGATCGGCTATTGCGTCTCGCCCTACTTCCTGAGCGCGCGCAACGCAGGCAACGTGATCAACTTCTCGTCCATCGTTGCGCTGCTGGCTGTGGGCCAGTTCTACGTCATCCTGACCGGGGGTATCGATCTCTCGGTGGGATCAATCCTGGCGTTCTCGACCGTGGTGTCCGCGCTGCTGCTCCGCTACGGCATGGGTGCGGTGCTGGCCTCGGTGCTGACGTTGCTGGTGTGCGGGGGAGTGGGCGTCGCCAACGGGCTGCTGGTCGTGGCCATGCGGATCCCGCCGTTCATTGCGACACTTGCAATGATGAGCATGATTGAAGGTCTGAGCTACATCATCCAGTCCTCGAGCCTGATCGAAATCGACAACGACGATTTCATCAGGATCTTCTCCGATGGCCACGTGTTCGGGATATCCGATCCGGTGCTGATCTTCGTGGGCGTCACGGCTATGGCGAGCTTCTGCAGCCGCTACACGGTGTTCGGACGGCCGTGGTGGTGGGCGGTGCCTCGCTGGTCGGCTGCAAGGGGGATCCGCTGAGCGCGGTGATCGGTGTTTTCGTGCTGGCGACCATCGTCAACATCATGAATCTGGTCGGGATCTCGTCGGAACCGCAGCTGGTGATCAAGGGTGCGGTGATCATCGTCGCGGTGTTCCTGTCGAGCGCGGGCGGGGTGGAGCGGATCTCCGGGGCGCTGAAGATCAAACGTCGAGCCGGATCCGTGGTCGGACCGGCGGCGAGGGATATTGAGCCTGCATGAAGGGGACGCGCAACGGTGCACGTCCGCCTTCAACGATGCCGCGGATGGTCGACGTCGCTAGGCT
>CAXUBM010000382.1:0-2618 GCA_964249235.1 uncultured Acetobacteraceae bacterium
GCCCTGTTAGGGCGCCAAAGAGCAACGTTAGTGCCCGTCCTTGTGCCGACCGTTACAAGAACGTGATCGGTGAGCCAATCGGGTCACCGGGTTGATACGGCTGTTTCGGCCTGGAAGCACAATTTGAGGCGCAGCAGGAGGTTACAACAACCGTGTTGCTCCGGCATCACCGCTAGTCGTCTGCGTCGTCGCCCATCCGTCTGATGACGATCTGCAACGGCGCTCCGCTTTCACCGTCTTCCACCCCGACCTGCTTCGGCAGCAGCGACGCGATCGTCCGAAGGTAGGCGCCTGGATCCGTCTCTCGAACCTTAGTGATCGCCGCTGCTCCGTGCTCCTCAAAGTCGTTCGCGAGGGCGTCGAGCATGTTTTCGGACAGGCGATTCCGCGCACCCTTGGGTCTTCCCGCAGGATTGCCAGACTGGCCCGGTGCGAACCGACGCCCGGCACCGCGGGGTCTCACTTGCTCTGATGATACAGACCCAGAAGCAGCCATCACGCTCATCCTGCTTGCCCGGCCTCGGGCGATATAGAGGAATGCATTCCTATCATCCTTTGGTGCTCGACGCAGCCATCACGCAAATCCAGACGCGGCGTAGTTCGGCGGGTTCGCCACCAGCACCGACAGGTTCGGGTCCAGCTCGCCCGCGATCCGCAGGAACTCCATCGCGACGCTCAGTAGCCGGTCCGCATCGTCGATCCGCTGCGCCTTGCGCTGCCGGTCGGCCTCGAAGGTGTAAGCCTGCCACACAGCCAAGCAGTTGCCGGACGTGACCGGCACCATCCGCACGCCGGGACCGCACTCGACGGGCGCCCAGAGGCGGCCCTGCTGGTCCATGCCGTTCGCGTCCAGCTGCACCACGGGCGGTGGCTCCATTTGCTCCAAGCGAAGAGCGATCCCCGCCTGCAGCATCGCGTCAGCCCGCATCACGTGGTGGGCCGCCTCGGGGTGCTGTCCGGCCTTGGTCAGCCGGGTAACCTCCCGCCGATGATATCGAGCGAGGGCGTCGATCTCGGGGCCGTCCAGGATGACGGGCATGCTCCTCGGTCCGAGTGTCTCGGCTGTATCGCTCATTGTTCACTCTCTTCAAAAGCGGGTTGAGGTCCATCGGTAGAAGGCGTTGACCGTCCTGAGACGTCCGGAGACGCGGCTTGGAGGTGATGGAGGTGATGGAGGTGATGTTTTCCTACGGACGTGGGAACTGTCATTACGATGGCATTATGTTGACAGTTTATAGAGCCGCGGCAAACCATCGCCTCCATGACCTCCATCACCTCCGGTTGACGCTTCTGACGGACCACGATGCGACGCCTTTGTGGGCTTCACCGATGCGAACGATTTTGTTGCCGTCGACAATTCGACCGGCGATCCCCTTCAGCCAGTAGCCAAGGCGCCGGGTCGAGATCGTGCCGCGTTCTCCGGACACCCGAAGTAGCGCATCGCGTAGCTCGGGTCGGACGTAGTCGCCCGCACCGCCGCTGTAGGTGTCCTCGCGCTTGTCCGCGGCGTCGGCGAGGTCGCGGACCGTAAAGCCGGAGGAGCCGAGATCACGCTGCCAGAGCAACATGATCTCGCGCAGCTCCTCGAGCTCCGGATCCTCCTCGCGGGCCTTTTCCATCGTGGCGCACGGATCGGCGCATCTCAGCCACACGAGCGCGCTCCGAACAGTGTCGGACCAACTCTCGAAGGATGCCAGCGACGAGACGCACGCGGCGCCAGATGCTTGAAAGGACCGAACCACCGTCAGAGCCGCGGCGACGTAGCGCCCTCGCTCGTCGAGTACAGCTTGCACCGGATCGAAGGCGAACTCTCGCAGCTCCGGCCGCTCCATGTTGGCGTCCAGCGTGCAAAGCAGCGTGCGCCGGACCATGTCGCCTCGCACCCGCAGCCCATTGCCGGTCGCGAACATCGTCGCCCGGCTTTCGATCTCAGTGATGTCCGACACGCCCAGGCGACGAACCCGTATCAACGGTCGCTCGACGGCCTGACAGAGCAGGTCGCCGCCGAGTTCGCCGTTGACGTTGTCGATCGACAGGAGCGGGAAGCCTTCGAGAAGCAGGCCGCCGAGCCGCTTCTCGGTCTCCTCTGGATTGCTGCCGGCCGAGATCACCGGGCAGAGGCGTCCGGTGCTCAGCGCGGCGGCGAGGTCGACCAGGTAGGACTTTCCCGTGCCGGCCGTGCTGGCGCGGATCGCGAACAGCGGCGCGACCTGCATGGCTCCGCGGACAACCGGCGTGATGATCGCCGCCAGCGCGACGGCGCGGTCTTCGTCGGCCACGAATGGGAAGCCCTCGATCAGGGAGTGGAGTAGCGCGAGGGCGCTTTCCCCATCGGCCCGGCTAGGTCGTGTCGGAAGGCGTGGCAAGATTAGCGTCGGATCGGCGACGTGGTAGAGACGTGTTGCGCGATCGTAGCCGGGCGCGGAAAGCACCGAGCCGTCCGGCCGCATCGTCGGCGTGGTGACGACGCCGGAGACGACAGGGTGCGTCCACTGCCCGGCACGAGACAGATGGATGCCGGCGACGTCCTTGGGCGGGTTTGCCGCGACCCAACCCATCGAACGAGCGTCGAACTTCTGCCAGCGAGCGGTGTGGCAGTAGAGATCGAGCAGCGACGG
>CAXUBM010000383.1:0-2612 GCA_964249235.1 uncultured Acetobacteraceae bacterium
CCAGGGGCTCTGCCCCTGGACCAAGCTGGAGGCAGGGCCTCCAGACCTCCATTTCTTTGTACATGCCTTACAAAAGGTTCTAAGGACGACTGTCCTTAGCGGGGTCCAGGGGCAGAGCCCCTGGCCTTACGATGAGTCAAGCTCAACGCCGGTTGTTATTATGACGGTAAGCGCGTGGGAGCCGGCTTCGTCGGCGATCCGCCACGGGGCTGGCAAAGCGCCATCGCCTTACCGGGAGCAAGCTTCGGCCCGGCTGCCGTGTCAGCCTCGCGGCAGCGGCGCCTGGTATTTTGCTGGACCGTCTCCCGTGCCGTCAGGTCAGGACGGCTGCCGGCGAAGGCGTTTGACGCGGTGCTTCTGATAGGCGGTGATTTCGCGCGCCAGGGGGAGGCGCGGGTCGAAGCGCAAATGGGTTATCGAGGTGAAGGCTTCCTCCTCGGCATCCGAGCCGAGGTCGAGCTTGCAGACGATGCCGCCCTCATCACCCATGTAGGTGATCCACGTCACCGCGCACTGGGCTGGAATCGTGCCGCCGGTCTGCCGGCGAAGCGACGCCTGGAGTTCGGGCGTCATGCGGGCCGGGATCGGCAGCGCCTCACTCAGCGTCGCCAGGAGGCGCTCGACAGTTTCGATTTGGTCGATCATGCGGCCCGGGCCAGCTCGACGGCACCGAGCGGGTGGCAGTTCCACGGCAGCATCGTTTGCACCTCGTGAACCTTCATGTTGCCGGAGACGGTCCGCTCGAGCACGCCGTTGGGTCGACGCAGTCCAGCTCGACTGTCTGGATCAGCGTCATTGCGAGAGTCCGGTGCTTCGCCCCGCCATCGGGCCCCGCGTACGACTCGTTCCTGCGTGTGTTGGCCATTCTCCACTCATCCTGCCCATGTCGGCCAAGAGTTGGAAGTATGTAATCGACGGCACCCGTGTTTTGGCTGCAAGATCAGCGTCCGTTGCGTTGAACGGCGGGCGACCGGCCATTTTCCGAAGGTTCTCGAGCCAACCTGCCCTGTTTGTATTGCCGGTTCGACGCTTCGTCCGCTGTTTTGCGGCGGTGTGGCCGTTGGTCGGCCGCGAGTCGAACTGGCGGCGCCCGTCGAGTCGAACCGGGTTTTGGGAGGCGCTCCCAACCCCGTTTCAGTTCGGCTACGTTTGGCACCGTGGGCCGGCCCTGGATTCGATGCGGAACTGCCTCGAACGAGCTGAATCGGCTCATCTTCGCCCGCTTCCGTGAACTTGTAGTTCCGGCCTTTGGTGGAGCGCGTCGAGTGTGAATGGTTCGGCTTTATTTGCCGGACTCTGCAGACGAATGCGTTGGGTGCGGGGCCGTTCGGCGTCTTGAACCGACGCGCACCGTCGTAGGCGGCGACGAATAGCCTGAGATGCTCCCGTAAGTGGTCGTGCGGTGTCGGATTGGTATCGCTTGACGGTTGCGTCCTTGATCGTCCGGTTCACCCGCCCGGCCTGCGGCCTGCACCCAGCGCCGAATCGGGCTCGGCCTGCTGGCGTAAGGTCCCTTGGCTCTGTCCCTGCAGCAGCCAGGCCTGCTGAACCAGGCCTGGCTTTCCTGGCCCTAGTTCGACTCGATGAACTCCACCGCCGGCGAGGACCCGCCCGCGGTGCTGCATTTTCCGAGGTCTAGGTTGTTGGTCTCGCCCGTGGTGCCGTCGTCGCTCTCGCACTTGGGCGCTGCGGTGGACCCGTCCTTGAGCATGATCTCGACCGTGATCGACGTTCCCGTGTTGAACTTGGCTTCCGACCCGCCGCCGTCGCCCACCACGTTGAACTCCGATCCCTGCCAGGCCGTGGCGAGGTCGACGACGCTGTCCTTGCCCGTGATGCTGTAGGCCTCCGTCGCGGTGGTCAGCGCCAGCGTGTCGTTGCCGCCCTTGACCGCGGCGCCGGACAGCTTCAGCGCGCCGAGCTGCGTCGCCGGGATGGTCGGCACCGACACTGCGTTGCTGTTGCGGTAGCAACTACCCTGGTACGCCATCCAGCCGCCGGACGGGCAGGTCGATCCGTAGTTGATCAACCATTACTGTATGAACGCCGCAGTCTCGCTGCTGGAGTAGACGAATTGCTGCCAGGTGAGGCAGTTGGACGGGTCGGACGACCCGTTGCAGGCGGCCGTGCTCATGAAGTTGGAGTTGAGCTGCAGCGAGTAGGTGTTGGCGGCGTTGTCGTAGCCGCGCTCGGTCTTCAGCCCGGTGACGCTCGGGAACGAGCCCACCGCCGAGGCGGTCAGCGTGGTGGTCACCGCAGAGTAGTCGTTGCCGTTGCCGACCGTGTAGCCGCGCCGGCCGGCCCGCGGCAGGTAGGGACGCGTCGGCGCCTTGCCGCAGGGAACGCTCACCCACTCGGTCTTCGGGTAGGCAGCCTTGAAGCAGCCCTCGGCTGGCGCCGGGGTGCGCGCGATCGCCTCGCGCCAGGCTTCCTGACGCTGCGCCTCGGCCGGGCTCGGCGGCTGCACGGCCTGGGGCGAGACAGCCTGGGGCGAGACAGCCTGGGGCGGCGTGGCAGCCGCTGCACCGGCACACCACAGCGCGCCCGACAGGAACACGCCGAAGCCCATGGTCCACCGGTTCAAGATCGTCACACCACGCAAGTCGTTGTGT
>CAXUBM010000384.1:0-2603 GCA_964249235.1 uncultured Acetobacteraceae bacterium
GCAAGGACGCGTCGCTGCTGTTCAACTCCGGCTACATGTCGAACCAGGCGGCGCTGGGAACGATCCTGCAGACGATCCCCGGCACCGTGCCGTGGCACGTGTTCTCCGACGAGAAGAACCACGCCTCGATGATCGCCGGCATCAAGGCCGCAACCATGCGCGGCGCCGTTCTGCACATCTTCCGGCACAACGACGTGGGCGACCTGGCGCGGCGGCTCGCAGCGGCGACCGCCGAAGCGCCCAAGCTGATCGCGTTCGAGAGCGTCTACTCGATGGACGGCGACATCGCCGACGTCGGCGCCGTCACCGCGCTGGCTCGCGCGCACGGCGCGTTGACCTATCTCGACGAGGTTCACGCGGTCGGCCTCTATGGCGCGGGCGGCGCCGGGCTGGCGGAGCAGCAGGGGGTGGCGGCCGAGGTCGACCTCATCGAGGGCTCGCTGGCCAAGGGTTTCGGCTGCCAGGGCGGCTACGTGGCGGGCCGCGCAGACGTGATCGACTGGCTGCGCTCGACCGCCCCGGGGTTCATCTTCACGACCGCGCTGCCGCCCGCGGTGGCGGCCTCGGCACTGGCCGCCGTGCGGTCGAGCCGGCGGGACCCGAGCCGGCGCGCGAGGCTGCATGAGCGGGCGGCGACGCTGAAGCGGCGGCTTCACGCGGCCGGCTTGCCGGTGATCGCGACCGCGAGCCACATCGTGCCGATCCATGTCGGGGATGCGGCGCTGTGCCGGGAGGTCAGCCGGCGTCTGGCGGACGAGTTCGGCATCTACGCGACGGCGATCAGCTATCCGACGGTGCCGCGCGGGGCCGAACGGCTCCGGCTGACGCCGGGGCCGTTCCACACGGATGCGATGATGGACGAGCTCGACGGAGCGCTCAGCACCGTGCTGGGCGCGCCGGGCCGGGCCAGGGCAGCGCCCTGGCCTTCAGGCACCGTGAGCGTTGAGGTAGAGCGCGTAGACTGACGTGCTGCCGGCGATGAACAGGCGGTTGTTCTTCTCGCCGCCGAAGCAGAGGTTGGCACAGGTCTCGGGGACGTGGACCTTGCCGATCAGGTCGCCGTCGGGGGCGTAGCAGCGCGCGCCATCCTCCGACGGGTCCGACCATCCCATGCTGCACCAGACGTTGCCGTGCTCGTCGCAGCGCAGGCCGTCGCTCATGCCGGGGGCGAAATCCTCGGCGAAGACGCGACCGTTCGACAGGCGGCCGGCGGCGACGTCGGCATCGAAGACGCGGATGTGCGACGGGCCGCCATGGGTGATGCCGGTGTCGACGACGTAGAGGCGGCGCTCGTCGGGGGAGAAGGCCAGGCCGTTCGGCTTGGTGAAGTCGCCGGCGGCGACGGTGGCGTGACCGGTGGCGGGGTCGAGGCGGTAGACGTGGCACGGCAGCTCGAACGCCGCGCGGTGGCCCTCGTAGGGTCCGTCGATGCCGTAGCCGGGATCGGTGAACCAGATGGCGCCATCGGAGCTGACGACGACGTCGTTGGGGGCGTTCAGGCGTTTTCCCTCGTAGCGGTCGATCAGCACGGTGACGCTCCCGTCGAACTCGGTTCGGGTGACGCGGCGGCTGTCGTGCTCGCAGGTGACCAGGCGGCCCTCGCGGTCACGGGTGTTGCCGTTGGAGTGGTGGCTGTGGGCGCGAAAGACGCTGACATGGCCGTCATCTTCCAGCCAACGCATGATCCGGTTGTTGGGAATGTCGCTCCACAGCAGGTAGCGCCCGGCCGGGAAGTAGACGGGCCCCTCGGCCCAGCGGAAGCCGGTGGCGATGCGCTCGATGGCCGCGTTGCCTTGGCGGGCGGTGAAGCGCTTGTCGAGCGACTCCACGGCGGGGCTCGGGTAGCGGGTGTCGGGCAGGTGGCCGAGCGGCAGGGCGGCGTGCTGGCCGAAGGCGTGGGTGGACATTGCGTGCGGCGTGTGGGTCATCGGCGTCCCTCGTTTTGGCCAATCCTAGCGGCGAGCGAGGAAATCATCACGGCGCGATTGGATAAAGGCCGCATCGAGGCCGGTCTGCCTGGCTGAGGGCGCGCGGGAGGCGCCCGAGCGCGTTGACTTCGACTCACGTCGAAGTGCAGTCTCCGTTACGGAAGCGCGAAGAGACTAACGACGCAATGGTTTTCGTTCTCCATTCGGCCTTTGCCGGCCGCGCTGCGTCGGACACACTGGGAACCGTGGATTACAGTTACCGGGTGCTGGACGAGGCGTTCGGGCGCCTGCTGGCGCGCTCCGATCGCGTCGTTCGCGTCGGCGAGCCGGTCGAGGCTGAGCTCATCCACGACGAATGCGCCGCGCGCGGCGAGCCCTGCACGCTGCTGTCGGTGACGCCGCCGCACAAGGCGCCGCTGGGCTTGCGGTGCCCGACCGTGTGCGTGTTCGCCTGGGAGTTCAACACCATCCCGGACGAGGTCTGGGATGACGAGCCGCGTCACGACTGGCGGCGCGTCTTCTCGGCGCACGGCCGTGCGATCGCCTTGTCGCGGCACGCGCAGGCGCTGGTGCGCGACGCGGTGGGTGACGCGTGCCGCGTCGGCGCGGTGGCCGCTCCGGTCTGGGCGACATGGTCGCGGCTCTTCGCCGAGCCGCGCATGCCTTGCACCGGCG
>CAXUBM010000385.1:0-266 GCA_964249235.1 uncultured Acetobacteraceae bacterium
GAACGGCGCTCCGCGTTGCGGCGCGGCGGCGTCTGCCTGGTGATCGCTGCCGGCGTGGTGGCGCTCGGGCTGCTGGGCTTCAGCTACGAGACCGACACCCGCCTCGGACTGGTCTACCACGTCAGGTCGCCGGGATGGGTCACCGTCAACGTGCTTCGCTGACCGGTGTCGGTCGGCACGCGCGCGTCGCCCGGGCCAGGCCGGGTGTGACGCAGGAGGCGGTGACGTCGGCAGCGCCGTTAGAAACAAGCGCCTAACGCCCTTGT
>CAXUBM010000385.1:276-2600 GCA_964249235.1 uncultured Acetobacteraceae bacterium
CCGGGATGGGTCACCGTCAACGTGCTTCGCTGACCGGTGTCGGTCGGCACTCTTGTCGCCCTTCCGATTCCTAGGATGTCTCAGGAGGCGGTGACGTCGGCAGCGCCGTTAGAAACAAGCGCCTAACGCCCTTGTGAAAGAACCGTCATGCCGACCGGTCATTCTCGCTGCGGTGGCGCGCGAAAAGCGTGCCGGATGGCTCCAGGGGGGATGATGATAAAGACGTTTTTCTACGGCGGCCTGCTGCTGGGCGCCATCGCGCTGGTCCCGGTTTGCGCGCCTGCGGCCGCACAGACGTTGCCTGCGCCGCCCACGCACGCGCAAGGGATGGCGGCCGACACCCGGCAAGGGTCGACGTTCGAGGACGGGGGCGCCGCGATCTTCTACCAGGTGTCCGGCACCGGGACCCCGCTCGTGCTGATCCACGGCTATCCGCTGTCGGGCGCCTTGTTCGAGCACCAGCAGACCGGCCTCGCCTCGAAGTTCGAGGTCATCACTCTCGATCTGCCGGGGTTCGGACGCTCCACGGCGCCCGCCGGGTTCGGGGTCACCCAGATCGGCTCGACTGCGGTGTATGCCCACTACGTTCTCGACCTCATGGACCATCTCGGGGTGACCAGCGCCGTGATCGGCGGTCACTCCATGGGTGGCCTGATCACGCAGGAGATCTACCGCGAGGCGCCGCAGCGCTTTCTCGGCATGATCCTGATCGACACCATCGCCATGGGCGCCTCCTCGATCGAGCAGGGCGAATGGGCGGGCTACGCCGGCCAGGCGGCCACGGCGGGGGTTTCCTCGATCATCGACACGATCACACCCCAGCTGCTCACCGGAGCCACGCGGTCCAATCGGTCGGCGACCACCGACGGGATCGAGGACATCATCGCCGAAGGTTCCGTCGCCGGCGCGCTGGCGGGTGCCGAAACGCTTGCGATCCGACCGAACTACACGCCCCAGCTCGCCGAGATCGCCGTGCCGGTCCTGGTGATCGAGGGCCGCGACGATCCGGTCTACGGGTTTCCGATCGCGCAGGCGATCTCGCAGCAGGTTCCGCACGGCACGTTGGCCCTGATCCCCGGCGCGGCTCATGTCAGCATCTACGAGCGGCCGGACGCGGCGAACATGGCGATCAAGAACTGGGCGGCCGCCAACAACCTCTGACCGGGCGCGGGTCCGGGGCCGCTGGCCCCGGCGGGTCCAGGGCGGCGCCCTGGGCCTGCCTGCCGGCTATGCGAGATGGTGGACGGGAGGCATGCCGTAAACCGGGGTGGGGATGCCGGCGAGGCGGGCCTTGAGCTGGAGAGCGAGAAAGAGGGAGTAGTGGCGGGACTGGTGGAGGTTGCCGCCGTGGAACCATAGGTTCGGCTGGTGGGTGGGTTTCCACATGTTGCGCAGCTCGCCTTCCCAGGGGCCGGGGTCCTTGGTCGTGCCGGAGCCGTAGCCCCAGCATTTGCCGACGCGGTCGGCGACGTCCTGGCTGATGAGCTGGGCGGCCCAGCCGTTCATGGGGCCGTAGCCGGTGGCGTAGACGATCAAGTCGGCGGGAAGTTCGGTGCCGTCTTCGAGCACGACCGATCGGTTCGTTATCTCCTTGATGGCGCCTTGCTGGAGCTTGACGGCGCCGTCGGCGATGAGTTCGGAGGCGCCGACGTCGATGTAGTAGCCGGAGCCGCGGCGGACGTATTTCATGAACAGGCCGGTGTCGTCGTCGCCGAAGTCCAGCCGGAAGCCGCGGGCGCGGAGGCGGTCGTAGAGATCCTTGTCGCGCGCCTGCATCTCGACATAGGCGGGGCGCTGCCATTCGGCCATCAGGCGGTAAGGGACCGAGGCGTTGATGAGGTCGGCCATCTCGGTGTCGATGCCGCGTTCCAGCGCGTCCTCGGAATAGAGGCTCTTGGTGGTCAGCTCGAAGAGGGTTTCGGCGCGAGCGACGAGGGTGGAGGTTCGTTGCACCATGGTGACGTCGGCGCCGTTCTCCCACAGGTCGGCGCAGATGTCGTGGGCGGAGTTGTTGGAGCCGACGACGACGCAGCGCTTGCCTCGGTAGGCTTCGCCGCCGGGGTGGCGGCTGGAGTGATGCTGCTCCCCCTCGAAGCGGTCCATGCCGGGGATGGTGGGGAGGTTGGGCAGGCCGGAAAGGCCGGTGGCGATGACGAGATGCTTGGGACGCAGCGTATGGGGGTGGCCGTCGCGGTTCAGGTGGACGGTCCATTGCCGGGTCTGGTCGTCGTAGCTGGCGGCGTCGCAGGTGGTGGAGTTCCAGCAGGTGAGCTCCATGACCTTGGCATACATCTCGAGCCAGTCGCCGAGCTTGTCCTTGGGGG
>CAXUBM010000386.1:0-2260 GCA_964249235.1 uncultured Acetobacteraceae bacterium
GTCGTCGAGCAGGCGCTTGAGGCGCAGGACGCAGCGCAGCCGCGCCAGCATGATGCCGTGCTCGATCGGCTTGGCGAGGAACTCGTCGGCGCCGGCGGCCAGCGCTTCGAGGCGGTCGTCGCGACCGCGCAGCGCGGTGACCATGATCACCGGCACGTGGGCGGTGCGCGGGTCGGCCTTCAGGGCGCGGCAGACCTGGATGCCGTCGAGCTCGGGCATCATCACGTCGAGCAGGATGGCGTCGGGCCGCCACTCGATGGCGAACGGCAGCACGCGGGTGGCGTCGGTGACGGCGGCGACATCGTAATAGTCGGCGGCGAGACGCGCCTCGAGCAATCGGAGGTTGGCCTGCACGTCGTCGACGATGAGGATGCGTGCGGTCACGGATTGGGGCTCGGTGGCGGTTGGGGCTCGGGCGGCGGAGCAGTCAGCAGGCTGCAACCAGTTGTTAGCGCAGACGGCGGGCGCGACGATAGCGGGGAGTTGTGACGCAATGTTGTGTTCCCGGTGGCTGGCTTGCCGGTGCTCCTACGGTGCTGGAACAATTTTGGATGCGCAATCACATCGACGGGACGACACCGCCGCGCCGTCGATTTTGTGCGACGCAACATTTACCTTGACCGGAGCGTCGGGCGCACTATTTTTGCAGTGCACCATTCGAGTGAAAGGGTTGCAAGATGTCGCTCTCCCAGGCTTACGCGTCGGTCAACACCGGCAACGCGTCCCCTCTCCTGCTCGCCGTTCGCACGCTTCGCGCCGGCGTCGCGCGGTCCGTGCAGGCGCGCCGCGCCCGCATCCGGGCTCGCGCGGAGCTCGAGGCCTACACGGACCGTCAGCTCCAGGATCTCGGCCTCAGCCGCGCCGACATCCCGTCGGTGGTGGCCGGCCACTACGGGCGCTAGGTGCCGGACGGTTCCTCGGCGAGGTCGACCGACACGCGCAGCGTGTGGCGGCCGCCGCCGAGGATAACGCCAAACAACGGACTGACGTCCGAATAGTCTCGGCCCCAGCCGAGCACCACGTGCTGATCCGACACGATCAGGTCGTTGGTGGGGTCGAAGCCGTGCCAGCCCGCCTCGGGGCCGAGCCAGACGCCGACCCAGGCGTGGCTGACGTCCGAGCCGGGCCGCTTTTCCGCCCCCGGCGCCGGGCGGGTCCTGATGTAGCCCGACATGTAGCGGGCCGACAGGCCGAGGCCGCGAAGCGCGGCGATCATGACATGGGCGAAATCCTGGCAGACGCCGGCGCGCAGGCGCATGACGTCGCGAACGCTCGACCTCAGGGTGGTGACGCCGGCGCGGAAGCTGAAGTCGCGATGGATGCGGCTGTTCAGCGCGATGACGCCGGCCAGCACCGGCGTGCCGGGGGCGAAGCAGGGCGCTGCGTAGGAGGTCGCGTCGCGGCTCGGCGGCAGCAGCGGGCTCGGGACGGTGAACTCGGCCACGCCGGCGCCGCCGCGGCGCGCGTGGCGGGCGACGGTGCGCCAGTCCGGCGTGTGGTCGGGGTCGGGGAGCGGGACGGGCTGGACGTCGACCCTGGACAGCGCCTCGACCTCGAAGCGGTCGTGCGGGTGTTCCACTGTGAGCCAGGCGATGCGGTTGCCGAAATGGTCGAGCTCGTCGCGGCGGAAATCGACCGCCGGGGTCGCGTGGAGGCGGCTGGCGAGGACGCGCTGCCGGCCGGGCACCGGGCGCGGCAGGAGGTGGGTCAGATGCGAGCCCAGCTCGACGGCGCGGCTGTAGCCGTAGGTGGTGACGTGGTGGACGCGGTAGATCATCGCACCGTGTGCATCTCGGGCAGCAGGTCGAGATAGCGCCTGGTGGTGGCGCGGCGGAGTTCGACGATGCCGGTCTCGAGCGCGGCGAGCTGCGCGCTCAACGCCTGCATGTCGGGCTCGACGCCGGGGGCGAAGGGCTCGAGCAGGCGGGCGTTGAGCGCGGCGAGGTCGGCCGCGCGCGTGCTCAGGCCGGTGCCGCCGACCTCGCCGAGCGCGGCGAACAGGGTGGACACCGAGTCGAGCTGGCTGCCGAGCGCGCGCGGGTTGGCGAGGTCGGCGAGCATGAGGTCGAGCGCCGGCAGGGGTTCGAGGCGGCCGAAATAGCGGGCGCGGTAGGTGATGGCGCTGTCGCGCAGCTCCAGCGCCAGCGCCAGGCCGAGATCGATGTCGGGGTCGGAGCGGCCGGGCAGCGAGGCGGCGGGACCGAGGCAGGTGCGGAGCTGGCGGCAGACATGCTCGGCGCGGGTCAGGCGCATGCCGAGC
>CAXUBM010000386.1:2270-2600 GCA_964249235.1 uncultured Acetobacteraceae bacterium
GTTCCTTGGCTAGGTCTGGCCGCCGGATGGGCAATTGATCGACGTCGATCGCAAAATACGAAATGTTCTGCCGCAGCGGTCGCAGGTGGATCCGGCTGTTGAGATAAAAATCTCGCTTGCCGAGCTCGAGGAAGAGGCGGCCGCCGCCGCGGACCATGGTTTCGGCGACCAGGCCGGCGAGGGTGGCGGCGAAGGCGAGAAGGCGCCCGGTGACGTGGGCGAGCTGGTCGAGACTGGCCGCCTCCGCCGCCCCGCCCGGCAGGCCGGCGAGGTAGCCGCCGCCGGCGAAGGTGCCGAGCACGTCGCCGAGGGTCTGGGTCAGGATCGAAT
>CAXUBM010000387.1:0-2594 GCA_964249235.1 uncultured Acetobacteraceae bacterium
GCCCATCGACTTGCCCAGCCGCACCACGACGCCGGGCACGCCGCCATCCCGCACGATCAGGTTGGACCCCGCGCCGAGCGGCAGCACCGGCATCTCCGGCGCCAGCCGGCGCAGGAACCGCCCCAGCGCGTCCGCGTCCGCCGGCGTGAACATCGTCTCCGCCGGGCCGCCGACCCGAAACCACGTCAGCGGCCCGATCGCGACCGCCTGCTCGACGCGTCCCTCGCGCGCGATGGCGTTCACGCCGCCCCCCGCCGGTCCGGCCGCTGCAGGGCGGCGAGCTGCGCCGGCAGCGTCTGCGCCCACGCGGTGATGTTTCCCGCGCCGAGACACACCACGAAGTCCCCCGACCGCGCGATCGCGTGCACCATCTCCGCCAGATGCTCCGGCGCCTCGAGCGGCACCACCGACTTGTGCCCGCGCGCCCGCAATCCTTCGACCAGCGCGTCGCGATCGACGCCTTCGATCGCCGCCTCGCCGGCCGCATACACGTCGGCCACGATGACGGTGCCGGCATCGTTCATGCAGGTGCAGAACTCGTCGAACAGGGACGCCAAGCGCGAGAACCGGTGCGGCTGCACCACCGCGACCACGTCGCGCGCCCCCGCCTGGCGCGCCGCCTTGAGCACCGCCGCGATCTCGACCGGATGATGCCCGTAATCGTCGATGACCGTGATGCCGCCCGTCTCGCCCGTCTTGGTGAAACGCCGCTTGACGCCGCGGAAATCGGCGAACGCCGATTTGATCGTCGCGTCGTCGATCTCCATCTCCTGCGCGATCGCCACCGCCGCCAGCGCGTTCTGCACGTTGTGCGCGCCCAGCATCGGCAGCCGGAACGGTCCCATCCGGCGCACCCGGTTGCGCAGCCGGTCGGTGGCGCAGACCTCGAAGGTCGCGCCGCGCTTGTCCGCCACCAGCCGCTCGGCGCGGATGTCGGCCTGCGGCGAGAACCCGTAGGTGACGATCCGGTGATCCGACATGCGCGGGATCATCTTCTGCACTTCCGGATGGTCGATGCACAGCACCGCGAAACCGTAGAACGGCACGTTGGAGACGAACTGGTCGTAGCCCGCCAGCATGTTCTCGCCACTGCCCCAGTGGTCGAGATGCTCGGCGTCCATGTTGGTCACCACCGCGATCACCGCCGGCAGCCGCAGAAACGACCCGTCGCTCTCGTCCGCCTCGACCACCATCCAGTCGCCGGCACCCATGCGCGTGTTGGTGCCATAGGCCTCGATGATGCCGCCGTTGATCACCGTCGGGTCCAGCCGCGCCGCCTCCAGCACGGACGCGATCAGGCTCGTCGTCGTCGTCTTGCCGTGCGTGCCGCCCACCGCGATCGACCAGCGCAGCCGCATCAGCTCGGCCAGCATCTCCGCCCGCCGCACCACCGGGATCAGCCGCGCGCGCGCCGCCAGCACCTCCGGATTGTCGCGGCGCACGGCAGTCGAGATCACCACCACCTGCGCGTCGCCGAGATTGGCCGCCTCGTGCCCGATCGTCACCCGGATGCCGGCCGCCCGCAGCCGCATGACGTTGGCACTCTCGGCCAGGTCCGAGCCCTGCACCGAATAGCCCAGCACGTGCAGCACCTCGGCGATCCCGGACATGCCGATGCCGCCGATGCCGACGAAATGAATGGTGCCGATATGGAGGGGCAGCGCGCGCATCAACCGATCCCTTCGCCGTCTCGCGAATTCCTCGCTTCTTGGTCACGAATCGGGCGCCGACGATCATACCGCGCCCGAGCAAGTTCTTCGACCAAGCCGGCGAAATTCTCGGCCGCCGCCGGTGTCGCCGCCGCCCGCGCCGCTGCCGCGGCCTGCGCGAGCTTGGCCGGGTCGGCCAGCAGGAACGCCAGGTGCTCCGCCAGCCACGCCTCGGTGAATCCCGACTGGCGCACGCTCCAGGCCGCCCCCGCCTCGACCAGCCGGCGGGCGTTCGCCGCCTGCTCGTCCGCCGCGGCGATCGGCAACGGCACCAGCAGGGCAGGGCGCCCGGCCGCGGCCAGTTCGGCCACCGTCGAGCCGCCGCTGCGCGCGATCACCAGGTGCGCCCGCTCGAGCAGGCACGCGACGTCGGCGAAGAACGGCTCCACCTCCGCCGCGATTCCCGCGTCGGCGTACGCCGCCCGCACCCGCTCCACGTCCTCGGGTCGCGCCTGCTGCGCCACGCGCAACGTCCGCCGCCGCACGTCCGGCCAGGCGGCGAGCACCGGCGGCACCACGTCGCTGAACACCCGCGCCCCGAGCGAGCCGCCCAGCACCAGCAACTCGACCTGCCCGCCGGATGGCGCCCGATAGGGACCGATCGCTTCGATTGCTGCCCGCACGGGATTGCCGACCAGCACCGCCCGCCGCCCCGCCGGTATCCCGCCCACACGGTCGAAACTCGTCGCCACCGCATCCGCGAACCGCGCCAGGAACCGGTTGGCTCCGCCCAGCACCGCGTTCTGGTCGTGCAGCACCACCGCCGGCCGCGCCGGCAGGCTCCTCGCCGCCAGCACCGGCGGCACCGTCGGATAGCCCCCGAACCCCACCACCACGTCCGGCCGGTCGCCACGCAGCGCGCGCCGCGCCTGCGCCGTGCCGCGC
>CAXUBM010000388.1:0-2586 GCA_964249235.1 uncultured Acetobacteraceae bacterium
CTATAGAGTTGACGCGCCAGCAATTCCCGGCCCCGCTGCCGGATCGGCCGCGGCGACACCGAAGCCGCGATCCGTGCGACCTTTCCGGTCCTGACGGCATCGACCAAATGTTGCACTTCCTCCGGGCTGCCGGCTGCCTCCTGCACGCGCTCGGCAACCGCATGGGCGCCGGGGTTCACCAGACCTGCCAAGACGCCGTGCGCGCCGCCGTGACCGCCCTTCGTGAGGAAGTAGAACTCGGCGCCGCGATGCGCAGCGTGCTCGAGCCCGTGCCCGACGCCAGGCGCAACAGCCTCGATCGCCGACGTCGTGCCCTTCGCCAGCGCGAGCGGGATACCGGCCGCCATGATACGAGCAGTGCGGAGCTCGCCCGGGATCTTCCCGGCCGCCAACTGCTTGATGAACTTCGCCGTCGCCTGGTTCTTCGCTGTGTTGCTCCCGTTCGCTCTCCCGGCATCCTGGAAACGCTGCACCTCCGCGAAATCGCTGTCGAGCAACTGACGCTCGGCGGGCGTGAACAGCTGATCGCCGACGTCTTTTCGGTCGCGCCAGTAGGTCGACCACTGCTTCGGCGTGATCGAAACCGTCTCGTTCCCGGCTTCGTCTCGCGTGACGCTGCCCTTTCGCATGAGACCGACGATGAAATGCTCGCGCATCGCAGTCCGGACATCGGCCGCGTTTTGCTCGAGACGGTGAATGTCATCCAGGGTCGTGCCGGCAGCGCCGCGCGCGTCCGCAATCCCTCGATTGAGGGCCGCCGTCACCTGGCGCACTGACGCCCCATCCTTGATCGGCCGATCGGCGACCTTGTCGTCCTGCATCATGGGCGACCCGTAACGATCCTCGGAGCGGATCGCGCCGACCGCGTTCGTGCCCTCGGCATTGCGGCCGAACGCCTCGCCTTGCGACCGCCGCATGGCGCGGGCTTGGTTCCACTCGGGAGAGCCTGACAGGCTGTCGACCGCATCCCGCGTCCGCATCGCGGCCGACGCGCCGAGCCGGTCACCGCTCATCTTCAGCTGGCCGGCGATCCCGCCGAGCCGCTTCGACATGCGCGTCAGATCGACGCCGGAGGCCGTCTTCCGCTGCGCCAGTTCGCGCCAAGCCTTCGCAAGTACGGGGGGTGCTCCACCGGATAGCGGGCCGTAGACGTTCGATAGCTCGTGCGCGATGTGCTGGTGCACGGGATCAAGGCCGAGAGCCGGAGCGGTCGGAGCCGCCGCGCCGTATGCCTGTGACGTCTTTGCACTAGCCGCGTCGTGCGCCTGGTCGAGGGCGTTCCGGATCGTGAAGCCGCGCTCGGCCGCACTGTGAGCGCCAGGGTCCTGCAGGTCCTTAATCGCCGCGATCTGTGACTGCGCCCGGGCATGGTCGAACTGCCAATACGCATCGTTCCCGATCGTGGTGTTCCGTAAGCCTTGTTCGAAACCCATCATGCCCTGGTCGCGCGCCAGCATCCCCGCGGTGGCCGGTGAGGTCGGAAGGCGCTGCGCCGAAGCCCCAGCGTTCTGCTCGACGGTGCCGGCAGCCAGCCGCGCACCGAAGGTCATCGGATCGCTCGACTGGCTGAGAAGCGCCTGCCCGGCCAGGCCAGCACGGCCACCCGTGAGCGGCAGGCCGAGACGCGCGCCGTAGTCCCCGCCGGCACGTGCAGCGTTGGCGAGACCACCACCAGCCACACCACCCAGGAGAGCGGCGGCGAGCTGCGCACCGGGACCGGCATCGTGCTCGGCAGCGAACTGCTGCAGCGCGCCGGCACCGGCTCCAGGAGCCGCGAGCGCCGCCGCTTTCGGTGCACCGGTCATGAGGATGCGGCCGAGCATCTGCAGCTTGGCCGGAACCGTCGCGGCGGAGATCGCGCCGGCCACACCGGGGAGCGCGCCGGCACCCGCGGTCGCGAGGATCGGCAGGACGTTCTCGGCAATCGCCGAACCGTAGCGCTCAGGGGCATTCTGCGGCTGCGCGAAACCGGCGTTCGTCAGCTGCTGATCCATCCATTGTGGCGCATTCGCGATGGGAGCGAGCGCTTTCGAGCCGGTCAGGTAGTCGACGCCACGGGACGCAAGGGCGGCTGGACCGAGCACGATTCCCGCTGTTCCCTCGAGCAGATCCCGCGCACCAAGCCCGGCGAGATGGCCGGCATACGGCAGCGTCCATCCCGGCGCGGCAGGGGCGTTCGGATCGGGACCGGGCGCCTGAGGCATTCCGCCGGTCGGCGCGATCGCCGTTCCACCAGCTGGGGCGCCCGCGATCGGAGCGGGCGGCAGCGCTCCGGCCTGCGGAGGCACGATCGGCGGCGTGGAAGGCGCGGAAGGCGGTTGAGCTGGGCTGGACGGTGCGACGGCGCCTGCGGCCACTGGAACGGCCGGAACAGGTCCGGGCGCCGCTGACGAGTTGGAAGGTGGCGTGCTGGCCGGCCCTGATCCGATTGTGGCCGGCGATGCCGTAGGCGGCGCGTTCGGCGTGGGCTGCACGAAGCTCGAGGTCGGGACCGGTGCCTTGCCCGATTGATCGGAGTCCTGCCCCGAGGCCGACACGTCGATGTAGTTCGTGGTCGTGCCGCTCTGGGCGGGCGGTGTCGAGGGA
>CAXUBM010000389.1:0-2578 GCA_964249235.1 uncultured Acetobacteraceae bacterium
CCCCTGGTCCTCGCCGAACGAGATCTCCCCGGGCCCGAACTCCCGCCGCTCCCCGTCCATCGCCTCCACATACCAGCGACCGGTCAACGGAATGATCCACTGCGGATGCGGATTCTCGTGCCAGCCGCCCTCCCACCCGACCGGCAGCACCACCACCGACACGTCCGTCCGCGCCGTCGTCTTGGTGCCGTTCCATTGCGGCTTGGCCGGCGGGCTGACCGACTTCATCTCGAACTCGGTCAACGTGCACTGCCGGTGGTGGCTGATTCCGTCCCCGTCCACGTGCAGGTGCCAGTACGTCACCGCAGGCTTGCCGTCCGTCATCTTACTGTACTTTCGCGCCGCTCGACTAGGGCTGCGTCGAAGAGAACGGATGGTCGATGAAGTTCCCCACCGCCGCCGGCCCCGTCCCGAACGTGATCAGCATGAACCCGGCGCCGAGCGCAAAATTCTTCAGGAAGTCCCAGAACAGGTCGCGTCCCTTGCCGCCCGCCCAGAAATCCCCCGGCTTCCAGAACTGCTTCCACAGCAGCGCCGTCACGCCGCAGTAACCCCCCATGATGAACGCCGCCAGCCGGTCCGACACCCCCGTCACGATCCCCAGCGACATGAAGATCTCCACGAACAGCCCGATCCCCACCAGCAGCGGCGCCAACCCCGACGAAATCTCCGATGCCTGCTTCTCCGCCCCTTTGAAGTTCACGATCTTGTCGAGCGCGCTGAACGGCAGGAACAGCAGCACCAGCACCATCCGCATCAGGAACGTCACCAACCAGCTGAACGCCACCTCGCACCCCCGCTCTCGCTTGCACAACGGTGCGGGAACGCCCGCCGACGCCTCAACGTTCGCCCCGTGACGCAAAGGAGCGCCCGATGAGCGGCAACGACACCCATTACGACGTCATCGTCATCGGCTCCGGCCCCGGCGGCGGCACGATGACCGCCGAGCTCGCCAAGACCGGCAAGCGCATCCTGCTCCTTGAGCGCGGCGATTACCTCAAGCGCGAACGCGAGAACTGGGACAGCGAGGAGGTCTTCGTCCGCGCCCGCTACCAAGCCAAGGAAACCTGGTACGGTTCCGACGGCCGCGAATTCGCCCCCGGCCTGCATTACTTCGTCGGCGGCAACAGCAAGGTCTACGGCTCGATCCTCTTCCGCCTGCGCGAGCGCGACTTCCACGGCGTCACCCATCCCGACGGGATCGCCCCGGCCTGGCCGGTGAAGTATGACGAGTTCGAGCCCTACTACCAGGCCGCCGAGGAACTGTTCCACGTCCACGGCCTGCGCGGCGAGGACCCCCCCGAGCCCCCGGCCAAGAAGCCCTACGCCTCTCCCCCGATCAAGAACGAACCCCGCATCGAGCAGCTCTACGAGGCGCTCAAGCGCGAGGGCCACCACCCGTTCCACCTGCCCGTCGGGATCCTCCTCGACCAGGACGAGGACGGCAACGCCCTCCCCCACTCGCCCTGCATCCGCTGCGACCAGTTCGACGGCTATCCCTGCCTGACAAACGGCAAGGCCGACGCCCAGGTCATCGTCGTCGATCCCACGGTCAAGAACCACGACAACGTCACGCTATTGACCCGCGCCTACGTCGACAAGCTCACCACCAGCCCGTCGGGCCGCGAAATCACCGGCGTCGAGGTCATCCGCGACGACAAGCCCATGACCTTCACCGCCGACATCGTCGTCGCCGCCTGCGGCGCCCTCTCTTCCGCCCTGCTCCTGCTCCGCTCCGCCAGCGACGCCCATCCCACGGGCCTGGCCAACCGTTCCGACCAGGTCGGCCGCAACTACATGCGCCACAACAACGCCACCGTGATGGCGATCTCCAAGACACCCAACCCCACCAAGTTCCAGAAGACCCTGGGACTGAACGACTTTTATTTCGGCTCCGACGACTGGGAGTTTCCCCTCGGCCACATCCAGATGGTCGGCAAGACCGACGGCGTGACGGTTCACGGCGAAGGCCTGCCGAAATGGCTGCAATGGTTCCCCGAGGCGCCGTTCGACTGGCTCGCCCGCCACTCGATCGACTTCTGGCTCACCTCCGAGGACCTTCCCAAGCCCTTCAACCGCATCCACTACAAGGACAAGCGTGTCCATCTCGACCTGACCGAGACCAATATGGAGGGCAACCGTCGCCTCCACAAAAAGCTCGAAAAGATCTGCGAGAAAGCCGACATCTTTTCCCACCTCGTCGACCGCGCCCTCTATCTCGGCAAGGACACCCCTATCGGCGGCACCGCCCACCAGGCCGGCACCTTGCGCTTCGGCGATGACCCCGCCACCTCCGTCCTCGACCGCCACTGCCGCGCCCACGACGTCGACAATCTCTACGTCACCGACGCCAGCTTCTTCCCCTCCATCGGCGCCGTGAACCCGACGCTGACCATCATCGCCAACGCCCTCCGCGTCGCCGACCACATCAAGGAGCGCCTCGCGTGAGCGACATCCTGCGCGACAGCTACACGCCTGACCGCCCCGACTCCGACCGCCCTGATTCCGACCGCCCCGGCACCAACCGACCCGGCGACCCGCCCGAAACCCCCTGGGACCGCCTCTATCGCTACGTCAC
>CAXUBM010000390.1:0-2576 GCA_964249235.1 uncultured Acetobacteraceae bacterium
CGTACGAACCCACCCCGAACGAACCCGCCTCGTGCGAGCAAACCTCGTGCGCACACGTCCCGCGCCCCCGTCGCGTCACCGTCCGCGCCACCCGCGAGCGCGTTCCCACCGAACGCCGCCTCGGCCACGACATCCTCGCCCCCAACGACTACGTCCGCATCGACGTCGCCGACACCGGCATCGGCATGAGCCCGCGCGTGCTCAGCCGCGTCTTCGAACCCTTCTTCACCTCCCGCCTTGACGTCCAGAGCACCGAGGGGGTGGGCAGCGTGTTCTCCGTCTGGCTGCCCGTCGCCCGCGTGATGCACGACCCCGCGACCAGCGTCCGCGGCAACGGCGAGCCCATCCTGCTGCACTGCCCCGACCCGACCCTCCTCGTCCAGGACGAGGACACCCTTGCCGCCCTCTGTTACGAGCCTGTCGGCTTCAGCTCCCTCGACGACGCTCTGCGTGAAGCCGCCGCCTCCGGCCGCTTCGCCGCCCTTCTCCTCGATCCCGGCGCCGACGCCGATCGGCTTTGCTGCGTCCGCCGCTTCCGAAAGGCCGGCGTCGCCGCCCCCGTCCTCCTCGTCGCCTCGGAGACCGCACCCTCCGGCGCGCCCGCCATCGCGGAGACCGCCTCACTCGGTGTCGCCGCCATCCTTATCCGCCCGCTGCGCCCCGTCCTTCTCGCCGAGGCGCTTTCCCGCTGCCTCGCCCACGCCCACTGACCAGGAGCCTCCATGCTCGAGACCGCCAAGCCCACCCACCAGTCCGACGCCGACCCGTCCCGCGCGCCAGCCCGCATCCTCCTCATCGAAGACGAACCCGGCCTGCAGCGCCTCGTCTCCGACTACCTGTCGCGCGAGAACATGCGCGTCTCCGTCGTCGGCCGCGCCGAGGATGTCGGCCGGCACCTCGCCGCCGGTCACGTCGACCTCGCCATCCTCGACCTCAAGCTCGGCACCGAGGACGGTCTCGACATCCTGCGCGCCATCCGCGCCAAGTCCGATCTGCCGGTGATCATCACCACCGGCCACCGCCGCGATGAGATCGACCGCGTCGTCGGCCTCGAGCTCGGCGCCGACGACTACCTCACCAAGCCCTTCGGCCTGCGCGAGCTCCTCGCCCGCATCCGTGTCGTCCTGCGCCGCGCCGGCGCCCGCGAGCGTCCGCGCGACCACGCCAGCGGCATCCTGCGTTTCGGCCGCTGGCAGCTCGACCGCCGCGTCCGCCGCCTCACCGTGGATGACGGCACCGTCCTGTCGCTCACCAAGGGCGAGTATGCGCTGCTCGTCGCCTTTCTCGAGGCCCCCGGCCGCACGCTGAGCCGCGAACACCTGCTTCAGGCCACCCGCGTGCATGAGGACGTCTTCGACCGTTCCATCGATGTGCAGATCCTGCGCCTGCGACGCAAGCTCGAGGACAATCCGAGCGAGCCCCGTATCATCCGCACCGAGCGAGGGGTGGGTTACACGTTCAGCTTGCCGGTGACCGTCGCCTAGGCCAGGGGCGCTGCCTTTCACTCCCGCCGCTGAGGCCGGTGGCCCGGACCGGCACAGGTCATAGCAACGTGAATGGGATGTCGGGTGGGATGCCGCCGGACACCGTGACCTCCTGGACCTTGTCGCCGCGCTGCCATTGCGCGATCGGCCGGTAGTCGTCGTAGGTCCGCATGCGTTTCGGGCGCGACCGGTCCGGGTAACCGTTGTTCCACCGGCACACCCGCAAGTCGCTGCCGTGTTCGATCAAGCTCGCCGTCCGCCAGCTCAGCACGACCTGCTCGATGCCGGCGTCGGCGGGCGACGCCTTCAGCCGTTCCGCCTCGCGCGCCGATGCGAACAGGAACACCATCGCATTGATGAACGCCCGCCACTGCGCGGGCTCGATCTCCTTCGGCAACCGGCTGGCGAGGACATGGTCGCGCATGCTCTGCCAACGCAGCCACACCGGTCGACCATCCGGATCCGAATGGTGTGTCCATGCATTTCGATTGGAACCGGCAGCATAGCCGGCGGCCGCCGCGAGCACCGAGGCCGGCATCAATCCCCGGCTCTTGACACCTTCCACCGCGCTTCGCCGCGTCACGTGGAACAGCACCGGATAGCGGGCCGCGAACGCCGCGCTCATGGTCCGGCGCCGGGAGGGTAGCGGCGCCGGCGCTGTGCCGGCGCCTCGATCCTCGTCAGTTCATGCTGAACATCAGCCACATCGTCTCGGTCGCCGCCATCGACAGCATCAGCCGTCCGAGCAGTCCCAGCAGCAATGAAACTCTGTTGTTCATGATAGGCTCCTCCAACTCGTTCGGGAACCTCCTTTTGCCGCGGCGCCGGTGACCGCACGGTGTCGAACCCGAGCCGATGCGCTACCGCTGACATCTCTCCCCGCCCTGAATGATGGCGGTCCAGGGGCCCGGCCCCTGGCGGGGTTCGGGGCAGCGCCCCGCCTTGCTAACCTGCCGAACATGAAGCTCGTCGAACCCCTCTCCCTCCAGCGCGCGGGCAACGCCACCGACGCTCTCCGCCAAGGCTACGCGCTGCCCCTGATGGGCGGCCCCGCCGCCTACACCGAACATCAAGGCGGCTACGAGCACATGC